>NZ_CP086239.1:0-305384 GCF_026650985.1 Clostridium estertheticum | reverse complement strand
TGGTTTTCATCACCTACCAATGTTAAAATTATGGCTTCTAGCCGTTCTTTTACCCTAATGTTAGTTTCTATTTGCCTAACCCAATTGTTATTTTGAGCAATTTCCAATACTTCCTTAGTCTTCTGCAACTGATTTTTATGCTCTTTAATGAATACTTTGTTAGTACAAAAGTGCGTACAATCTAAACATGCATTAGCATGTGGACACGCTCCTGAAAGCACCGGCAACCTACAATAACCATTTGGTAGTGCTTGCGCATTAATATTCTTTTTAAACCATTGTAGGTCAGCATTATCAACTTCTTTATCTTCCTCATCAATAAGAAAGCCTTGATTGTTTACAAATTTTTCTTTAAACTTGATAAACTCTTTTTTCATTGTTACATCATGAATATGAGCATATCTCATTGTCATTTCAGGTGATTCATGGCCTAAAAACCTTTGTACTATATATTGAGGTACCTCGTTATTAATCATCCTCGTACCTACGGTATGCCTAAATGCGTGAGCCTGGAACCTAAACACTTTCCCATTTCTATCTACTATGTTTTTACTATAAGCAAGTTTGTTTAGCTCTCGTCTAAATGTATCTTGTTTTAATGGACTTCCATCTTCTCTAGGAAATAAATATTCTGTTTTACCATTAAACCGATTAGTTGTTACCACTTCTTGTATGCCAATTAACTCAGCAACTTCCTTAGAAATAGGAATAATATGCTCTTTTTTCATTTTCCATTGATAATACTGTAAGAACCAATCCTTATCTTTATCTTGTATTAAGCAGCCTATTTTAAGTGTACATAATTCACTTATTCTCATTCCACATTCCTGCAAAATCAACGTCATTCTAGCAATATAATCGGGAAGTTCGTGTACAACCTTATTTAATTGTTCAAGCACATATTCATCTATGAATCTTGGTTTTTTAATAATCCCCTTGCTATAATCTTCTGGAAATATTAGCTTCTTTACTGGAGCATCATCCCATTCAAACATTTGCATTGTTTCAAAAAGTTTTGATAATGACGATTTATAACCGTTAAATGTATGTGGTGATAATCCTTGAATTGTCAAAGAACTAAAGTAACTTTCTACCATACTTCGGTTAATGTCTTTAATTTTCCCTATGCCAGGGTACTTATTACTCAAGAAATTAAAGAATACTTTATTATGCTGAGCATAATCTTTACAGTGCGAGAAACTCATTGTATTCATTTGAAGTCTACAAAATCTTTTAGTTAACCTCTTAAAATATATGTTTTGAATTTCTTTAAAAGTTATAGTATATTCATACTGTGTAGGATTGACTTTATCAGCAGTTAAATTCATTTTTCTCCTATCCCACACATCTTTGTCCCATTCCTCACCCTCAAAGTAATAATCCTCATAAAATTTTATAAACTGTTTAAAGTTGGTTATATAGTAACTATCAGCTTCAATGGTTATCATTTCTTGTCTTAAATTCAGTTTTTTATTAATAGTGGTTATCTTAATACCCTTATCCACTAAATACGTTCTATATTGGATTATAGCCTTTTCTAATGGTACTTCTGATATAGAGCCTATACTTGGGTATTCTCTATCTAAAAATTCAATTAAACTGTTTATAACTGTCCCTTTTCTAATCCAAACAGTTTTAGGTTTCCATATTTCATTCATCATGTTAATGTAGTAAAAAAACTTTAATTCTACCTTTATCCATGGATTTTTTATTACATTAAAATTAATCCACCTATTGCTTAAAACTTTATTTCTTAATTCATCAGCCGACTTTAATGGACATAATTTAATATCCCATCTATCATCAGCCCAATATCCTTGAAGAGCTTCCTGCATGGTCTGAATCTTTTTATTTATTGCAAGACTTGATATCATACTTAAACTATTCACTTCTGTTCTCACTCCTTTGTAGATACTCTTGATATTTACCTTTCATATCATCATTGGACAAGTGAACATAAGTATTTATTGTCGTTTGAACATTTGCATGACCTAATCTTTTCTGAACATAAGCGGCATCCCAACCGTTTCTGATAAGCTCTGTTGCATGTGTATGTCTTAGCATATGAGGTGTCACTATTATACCTGTCTTTTTCTCTAATCTCATAAACAAATCTAACACACTATGATATCTAAGTGGTTCTCCATAATTCGGGCCTCTTAAATTTATAAATACATAGTCACCGCCTACCTCATCGTCATATTCGTAAATAATATAATCAGTATAAAGACTCATTAATTGTTTGCTAACATCAACTACTCTTTCTCTCTTAGATTTTGCAAATGCTTCATTAACGTTATAATCTCTATGAACTATTTTAATTTGGTTATCCCATGTAACAACATCTTCATGTCGAAGTCCTAAAACTTCTCCAATTCTTAATCCACCCTCATACAATAACATCAAAATTATTTTATCCCTTTTATTGTTACATGCAATGAGCAAGGTTTTTATCTGTTCTTGAGATAATACCTTAATTAACTTCTTTTTAACTTTAAGTTTAAATATATTTCTTTTCTGAGCCTTGTTTTTTGTAGCATGATATAAAAAGCTCTTATAAGTTTTGGGAGACCTTGTTTCGTTATAGAATGTTGAAGTACCATCAAACACTCCCAACCTCTCTAGGTAATCATAAAAACTCATTACAGCATTTATAATTACGTTAACAGTTGTTTCAGCTCTTATAGCTTCCTGTGGAGCTATGTGATAAACATTCACTTGCCCTGTCGGGCTTCCTAGCCACCCTACAAAGTTTGATATATCTTCAAAACTTACTCGATCAGGTTCTTTTCCTATCTGTTTTAGATACTCAAAATATAATTTTAGATGATAGGCATATGCCTTGATAGTATTCGGTGCTTTTCCTGTATTATCTAAAAACTTTATGTACTTCATCACCTTATCTACTACCTTAAATTCATCATCTATCAATATGTATAATGGATATGGTTTATTCTCTACATATATCTTTTGTACTTTCATATTTTAAAATTATCCCTCCATCTACTCTACCTTAACTACTTTAATTACTTTGAATTATAGCATTTGTTAAAATAGTATACAAGGAACATAATCACTTATTTATTAATTCTTTGTGTACTTTAAATACCCTCATTATAAATACTCAGTTTATTGGGTCCCCTGACGGATGATTGTGACAAATAACAACGGAAGCACTACAATTTTTAATAGCTTCGTAAAAAACTTCTCTTGGATGAACTATAGAAGTATTCAAATTACCAATCGAGATATCTTTTATGCTAATAATTACATTCTTTGTATTGAGCATAACTAATTTAAGATATTCCTTTTTTAAGTATCTCATTTCTTCCATAAGATACTCTGCTACATCTTTTGGTGATGTAATTTTATATTCTTCTCCTGATTTATAGCTTCTAAATCTTTTGGAAATTTCTACAAGTGCTAAAAGTTGTGTCGCTTTGGCATTTCCAACACCTTTTAAATTCATAAATTCCTCTGCACTTGAACCGAGAAGTCCATTTAGTCCACCACACTGCGAAATTATTCTACTACAAAGACTTATAATATTTTCATTTTTTGATCCTACCCTAAGTATTATAGCTAATAGTTCATTGCTAGATAAAGTTTCAGCACCGTATCTTAACAATTTTTCCCTTGGTCTCTCATTTTGAGGCAAATCCATAATTTTGAACGTCATACCCATAAACAACTCCTTTATAGATTGACCCCCATTTCCCTTAACATATAATATAATTTGTTCACTGGCAACCCCACAACACTATAGTAACAGCCCTTTAATTCTTTAACAAATAAAGATGCTCCTCCTTGTATAGCATAAGCTCCAGCCATACCTAACGGTTCTTTTGTTTCTATGTAATTGTTTATTTCTTTGATTGATAACTTTGAAAATTTTACTGTAGTGCACACATACTCAGTATTGATTACCTTAGTTTGTGTGTTTATTACCGCAATTCCTGTATATACCTCATGTGTATTGTTACTTAGATTACTAAGCATTTTGAAAGCCTCGCAACTATCTTTAGGTTTTCCGAGCACTTCACCCTTAAAATAAACAACAGTATCACAACCTATTATAGCAGTTGGTTTTTTCACGCTACTACAAATAGCCATAGCCTTACCTTTTGCTAAGGTCATAACATATTCCCCACAATTTCCAGAAAACATTATGTCACTCTCTTCAAAGTCACTTGCCATTATCTGAAAATTACTAGTTATTTTTTTTAGGAGTTCAGCCCTACGTGGCGAGGCAGAAGCTAAAATAATATCCACTACATCACTCCTAATATTTTCTATATAATATTATTGCCAAAATAATGCCTATAATAGTCATAATATTAATATTAAAATTTATACCGAAAGTTACTGCGAATACTTTAAAATCTATAAGCATAGGATTACTCATCCCTATGGTGAAAGTACTCTTCAAAAATTTAAGCGCAGCCACGTTGTCTCCTAATAGTTCACCTACAAAACTTCCAGAAATAGCTCCTATCATTATAAAAAAAACAAAATATGGGTTTTTCCTTTCTGCACTCTTCAAATTGTACCCCCCACCTTACTTATATATCTTATACATCTTATACATTTTAACATTTAATAAAATCATACACAAGTGCATAAAATTATTATTCAGAAAAAATTTATAATTATATCTATATCAGTTTCTTTATAAATTTATATATATATATATATCCGTCCTCTGTTTTTTCTTTTTCAACTTTTATTGGCAATGCAGTTAAATATGATTTTATAGTTGTCATTGAGACATAACTTTTATTTGTCTTATCTGCACCAGTTAAAGTCGTCATCCATTTTTTTAATTCTGCGGTTTCAACATATTTAGTATCCTTTTCCGAAAGTTTATTTAATATTTTAATATCCGCACTAATCATTTCATTAGTTTGCGCACTTGTTAAATCCTTACCTTCAAGCTGAAAATTAATTTTTGAATAAGTTATTTTTTTTGCCGTAAGTTCTTTAATAATAGTATCAGCCCCACCTTTAGGATATACACCAAGTAGAACTTTATTTAACTTATCTTCCACAATAATAAATGGTGTACCATACTCAGCTAAACTATTTTTGAGTACGAGTGCGCTTTCCATTTTGGCAAAAACACCACATTGTAATGCTACATATTCTTTAATATCATTTTGAGATGTATCTTTAGAACCATCCACACTAACCTTATTTGTTTTTGTATCCTTTTGCAAACTTATTTTAGTAATTTTATTATCTGCGCTCGCCGTTTTACCATTATTAGGTAATAGTTTTGAAAAAATAGTGCCCAAAGCAATTGCAACTATTAGTATTAATGTAATAACAATTATAAAATTGTTATTTTTCTTAGGTCGTTTGTAATTATATCTAGTATATCTCACTCTAACATCCCCTAACTTAATAAGTTCTTATTTATAATATTATTATTTGAAAACTTATTTTAGAATAAAAAAATAAATATATATAATATAAATAACCCTATAAATTTTATAGGGTTGTAGTGAAAATAAATTTTGTTTTTATGTTGAATAAATGTTATTTTCTATTCATCTCTGTACATAAGTGATACATTAACAATTCTTGAAACTATTTCTCTTGCTTCTACATAAGGATTCCCGTACCTAGTCAAGCGCCTAAATATTGCAGGATTATATCTTTCAATTCTTTTTACAATCGAATCTACCTCATTATATTGGAGACTAGGTGAAGCCGTCATACTAGGTATATCAGGTTGGTCCTGATACTTATCAATATAACTTTTGTTTTTATTTACCTCCTCATAATCGTCAATAGCTTCATTTCTATACATTCTACCCAATTGATTAAATTCATTCATAGAGCTTGCATACTTAAATTGATCCATACCCACCCAAGGATTTATTCCCCTATATTTGTTCATTTCCATATTAGAATTCATATCTTGCATATATCCCACGGGCATTCCCATATTTGACATCATATTCATTTGGTCATATCCATACATCATAGATTGTAATGGCACCATGTCATATTCTTCAATCATGTCTATATCTTCACTATTGCTGTCCTCTATTATCATAATTATCCTCCCATTCCAATATTATTAACATATTAACAATTTATGCTGAATATAAGAGTTTGATACTAGTTTTACAAAAAAAATAAAGAGGATGCAATTGCACCCTCTTTATGCCACTATTTACTTAATCCACGTACAGGCTTTCTCATATTCGCATCTCCGTTAATAATTACAGGATTTTCTTCCTTACTTTTATTTACCTTCTGTTGATTTTCATTAGGACCACTATTTTTATTTTTCATAATTAACACCTCTCTCAGATGTTAGTTTTTCCATATTTCCTTTTATAATTCATTTGTTCTAAAATTCATATCTACCCATGGTAAAATGTTTTTTGGAATAAAAAAGTACCAACACCATTGAAGTGCTGATACCATAGTATTTAACCTGGTGCGACAGATGGGACTTGAACCCATATGGTCTCCCACACGTCCCTTAAACGTGCGCGTCTGCCATTCCGCCACTATCGCAAATTTAAAAAATGTAAAGGATCAAACCTTATAGCCATGTAGAATTGCTAATCTAATAACTATAAGGTTAATTATATATTAGTTTTGTACAAATTGTCAATAGTTTTTATTTCTTTTATTTAATCTCATTAGCATACAATTTTGAATAAATGCGGTAATTTATCTTTACTTTTTTAACATACTTATCCGTTTCTCCAAATGGTATATTATTAAGTGTTTTACCATCACTAGAATATTCCTTGTTTTTAAGCCACTTTTTAACATTTCCACGTCCACCATTATAAGCTGCAAGTACCAATTCTAAATCACCATTAAATTCACTGTTTAAATCGTCAAGATACCAACATCCCATAGCAATATTAATTTCGGAATCAAAAGATTTTTCCGTATTGAAGTCTTTTAATTTCATATTACCAGCAATCCATATTGCAGTATCAGGCATAATCTGCATAAGTCCATAAGCTCCCGTATTTGAAACAGCTTTATCATCAAAATTGCTCTCTGTTCTTATTACAGCCGCAACCAAATAAGGATCTACGTTATACTTTTTTGAATATGTAATTATTTTATTTTCATACTTTATCGGGTAAAAATTTTTTAAAATACTTTTTATATTTATTACTATAATAACCAATAGAATTAATATTAATAATTTTATAATTTTTGAAATTTTCATAACTTCACATCTAACCTTTCGAGCTGTGTAATAATTAAATCTAGTTGCAACTTTGTGTCTTCAAAACTTCTTCCATTATCAATAATAAAATCTGCAAATTTCCTCTTTTCGTCTATCGGCATTTGGGCTTTTATTCTATCCATTGTTTCATCTAAATTTAAATCATCACGAAGCATAACCCTTTGTATTTGAAGATCACTAGATACCCATACTAAAATAGTTACGTCCATACAATTATGGAGATTGTTCTCTATTAAAGTAGGTGCATCTAGAAAACATAATTTACAGTTATCTTCCTCACACATTTTTATTCTATGTTGTATTTCTCTTGTTATAAAAGGCATCATTATATTCTCAAGTTTTTTTCTACGTGTATCACTTTTAAATATATAATTCCCAAACTCTTTTCGGTTAAGTTCACATTCACTGTCAAAAAAATCATATCCAAATTCACTTTTGATATTACCCATTATTTCTGGATATATTATAAAAACCTCTCTAGCTACAATATCTGCATCGATAATTGAAAACCCATCAGCTTTTAACATATTGGTTACTGTACTCTTTCCGCTGCCAATACCACCTGTTATTCCAACCTTTAGCATTATCTTCTCCCCCACTTTTTTATAACTAAAAATTGAATTTTTAACATCCTGGGCTTAACTCACACCCGTAAGTTTCAACTACTTAGCCTCATACCAGGTTTCTCCAATGCTAATTTCTACTTCTAAAGGAACTAAAAGTTTAATAACATTTTCCATCTGGTCCTTAACCAACAATTCAACCTGCTTTTGCTCATCTCTATATACATTTAATATTAATTCATCATGTACTTGTAGAATTAAAGTACTTTTCAATCCTTTTTCCTTTAATTTGTCAAATACATTAACCATAGCAAGTTTTATAATATCTGCCGCGCTCCCTTGTATAGGTGTATTCATAGCAAGCCTAATACCAGCAGCTTTTACCATTTTGTTTGCTGAATTTATTTCAGGTATAAATCTACGTCTATTCATAATTGTAGTTACACTATTATTTTCCTCAGCCGCTATAACTATATCCTTCATGTATTTCTTAACACTCGGATATCTTTCAAAATAAGTTTCTATATATGTTTTAGCTTCTTTCCTTGATATATTTAAATCATTTGCCAAGCTAAATTCACCAATACCATATACTATTCCAAAATTTACTGCTTTTGCATTACTTCTCATAAGTTTTGTAACCTCGTCCATAGGAACGTTGAATACCTCAGATGCTGTTTTAGTGTGAATATCACTATGATCAATGAACGCTTGAATTAGATTATCGTCAGCAGCAATATGTGCTAGTACTCTAAGCTCTATCTGTGAATAATCCGCAGATAATATAACACACTGATCATTGTGTGGTATAAATGCTTTCCTTATAGCTCTACCCATTTCATGTCTTATAGGAATGTTTTGCAAATTAGGTTCTGTACTCGATAATCTTCCTGTTGTGGTAACTGTTTGCATAAAGTTTGAATGTATTCTAGAATCTGTGTCAATTACTGGTTTTAACCCCTCAATATATGTAGAAAAAATCTTTGTTACTTGTCTATACTTTGTGACTTCTGCGATAATAGGGTGTTTATCCACTAGTGCATCTAAAACTTCCGCATTAGTTGAATATCCTGTTTTGGTCTTTTTTATAACAGGTAAATCTAATTTTTCAAATAATATTTTTCCTAATTGTTTTGGAGATTTTATATTAAATTCTTCTCCAGCCAATACAAAAATGGTGCTTTCAAGTTTTGCTATATCTGCGGCAAATTTAACTCCAAGCTCTTCTAAATTAGCTTTATCTACTGTAAATCCTTCAGCCTCCATATATGATATAGCCTCTGTTAATGGCTGCTCAACCTCGCAAAGAAGTTCTTCCATTTCATACTCTTTAATTTTTGGCTCTAATATCTCATAAAGCCCTTTTAGTAATGCAACTTTATTAATTTCCTTTGCATGGCCCTCACCCGTGATACTAATTCTAAGATTGGTATCCATAAGAGTTTCTAGGCTATATTCTTTTTTTGCTGAGTCTAGAAGGTAAGCTGCAAGCTCTGTATCAAATTGTATTCCATGTAACTTGATACCTTTCTTATTAAGAGCAGTGTATGCATTTTTTACAGCATGGCTCACTTTTTTAATATCATTACTCTCAAGTATAATTTTTAAATAACTTATAGTTTTTTCTTCATCTTCCTTAAATAAATCATCAAGCTTGATAAGATAATTTTTTTCTTTATAATTAATGTATATGTTATTAAGACACATTTTAGAAAAAACATTTGTATCCGCTATATCAAAAATTATATAGATGGTATCCTTAATTTCACAAGTAAGCTCTGAAAGCTTTTTCAAATTATCTATTACTCCATAATCTGCAGAAAATATTTCCTGAGCAGAGTCATCGCCTACAGATATCTTGTCTATTAATGACTTAAACTGTAATTTATAAAATAAATCTTTTACAGCGCGAACATCATAATTTTCTTTCGATTTAATTGAACTTAGATCCATTTCCATAGGCACGCAAGTAATAATGGTGGCTAATTTTTTACTGAAAATTGCCTGTTCACTATAGGTCTTTAAATTTTCAACAAGCTTTTTACCACTAAGTTTATCAATATTCATAAGAAGATTTTCTATACTCTTATATTCTTTGATAAGCTTATATGCAGTTTTTTCACCAATTCCTGGAACACCTGGTATATTATCAGAAGCATCTCCCATTAGACCTTTTACATCTATAAATTCTGTTGGAGTTACTCCGAATTCCTCAATTATACGGTTTCTATCGTATATTTCTTTTTCAGACATTCCTTTTTTATTTATTACAACCTTAACATTATCTGTTGCAAGTTGAAGCGCATCTCTGTCTCCTGTTATTATAAAGACTTCCAGTCCTTGCTCTTCTGCAAACACCGATAACGTACCTATTAAATCATCTGCTTCAAACCCATCTAATTCAAATATATCTATAGCCATTTTCTCTAAAAGTTCCCTAACTATAGCAAACTGTCCTTGCAGTTCATCAGGCATTCTTTTTCTACCTGCCTTATAATCCTTATATTCTTCATGACGAAAAGTAGGTGCCTTCCTATCAAATGTTGTGACAATATAATCAGGCTCAAACTCTTCTTTCATCTTTAAAAGCATAGTTGTAAAGCCATAAACTGCATTAGTATATATCCCATCCGAATTTGTTAGGGCCGGTAATGCATAAAAAGCTCTATACATAAGACTATGACCATCTAAAATTAGTAGTCTTTCCTTAGACATTTTAAATCCCTTCTTTCTACTATGTTTATAAATTTATATGTAACGTTTTATATTATACGTTCTAAATAAAAATATCAACTTCTTAATACTAAAATTCCTTTTGTTATAACATTAAGATGACTTTCTTAAAATCGCCTCTTACCTTAATATAGGTAAAACAGTTTCTATTGTATTATAACAAATATATACCCAAAAAGTAACGAACTGTATATTAATTTGTACTTATTTTATACTAAATATACATATATCTATTGCAATGTGCATAAATATATGGTAAACTATTTTTTGTCAGGCATGCCGAAGTGGTGGAACTGGCAGACGCGCTGGACTCAAAATCCAGTGGTAGCAATACCGTGCGGGTTCGATTCCCGCCTCCGGCACCAGTTATAGCACCATTCTTAGTAAATCGTAGGTGATTTGCTAAGATTTTTTTTTACATTCTTCTAAAAATCTTCTAAAAATCATATATTTCTAAAAATCCTTCTAAAATCTTTAATTAAACTCAATTGTAACTTACGTTTGCAAACAGATCATTTATCTTCTTAGCTGCATTCTTTTTCATCTCAATATCAACATGACTATAAATGTTCATAGTAGTTGAAATATCACTATGACCTAGCCAAACAGAGATTTCTTTCATAGTTACACCAAGCTTTAGTAAATAAGAAGCTGTTGAATGTCTTATGTCGTGAAATCTTATCTGAGGTAATTCACTCTCCTTAACTATTTCAAGGAACTTATGACTTAAATATGCTGTATCTAATGGTTTTCCATCTTCCCAACAACAAACATACCCACTTTTGTTATACTCTTTTCCAAATAATAATCTTTGCTCTGATTGCTTCTTTTTCAACTTTTTCAAATACCTTGCTACACTATCTATCAATGGTAAGGTTCTATAACTACTATTATTTTTAGGACTCTTTGTAATTGTGTCTTTATTATATCTCACTCTCGTTTCACAAATAGTGATAGTTTCTTCTTCAAAATTAATTGCATCCCATTTTAGCCCCAATATTTCACCGCGTCTTAAGCCATAATTACAAGTAATAAAAGTTGCTGATTCAATTGGAGTATTTTTTGTTTGTTCAAGCAGTTTTTCTATTTGCTCTGCTGAATAAAACTTACCAATAAATTTTATTTTTTTAGGTATATTAACTGCGTCTGCAACATTTCTCACAATTAACTGCATTTTTACAGCATAATCCAAAACCTTATGAATATTAGCATGATGTTTTATAACAGTATTTGGTGATAATCCACCTTTACCATTTGATTTCCCATCTTTAAGTTCAAAATTATAATATTTTTGAATATCAAGTGGTTGCAATTTCTGCAATAGGATATTCTTATCCTTAAAGTATGGATAAATATGCTTATCAAAAATTAATTTATATCCCTCATATGTTGTCTTTTCGCAGTTTTGCTTAGCATAATTTTGAAGCCAATCCTTATAAAAATCGCAAAAGAATATATTTTTTGCTTCTATATAAGTATTATTTTCCTTCTTATTTACTATATCTCTTTTTACTTTCTCAGCCTCCGATTTCTTCTCACACTTTGTATTTATCCACTCCGTTTTATACTTTCCACCCTCTACTTTGTTACTAATAACAACATAATAATATTTGCCTTTCTTTTGTAAACTTCCTTCCATCTATGTTACCTCCA
Organism: Clostridium estertheticum; assembly: GCF_026650985.1. Taxonomy (GTDB): domain Bacteria; phylum Bacillota; class Clostridia; order Clostridiales; family Clostridiaceae; genus Clostridium_AD; species Clostridium_AD estertheticum_C. The sequence goes on along the minus strand of NZ_CP086239.1, from coordinate 293,207 downwards.
TCAAATTTTTTTTAATAAAAAAACTGATTTTAGAAAACATAAAATACTCTTACAATCTGAGTATATATTATATCCTAAAATCAGTAAACCTAATTATTGCATCTGTATATAATCCACTATCCATACTTTAGGTATTTTATGAACTTTACCTATTTTAAATGATTTTATGATTCCTGAATTAATCAATTCATAAGCCTTATTTTTACCTATATCCAGCATTTGTGTTAAGTCTTCTATATTTACAACATCTTTATAATTTTCAAACAATATTAATCCCTCCTTAAGCGAAAATGAAAAGCACTCAATTAATTACTTTAAATACATATATATTATTTAGTTTTTATATAATAAAAGAAAAAAAGGTGTATCATAAGCAATTAAGCTAAGATACACCTTTTAATTTTATACTGCTGTTACTGGAATTACTTCTTTAACAAGTGTATTACCTTCAGCATCTACATATTTTGGAACTAATACTGTAGGAACTACTTCTGCCACCTCTTTAATTACTGCTTCTTTACCTGCGTTGGCAACTCCTGCCAAAGATTTATTAATTAATAATATATCTGCATCAGATAATTTTGTCCTTTTTTGCATTGTAGTTATAAAACTTGATAATTTACTTCCCACTAACTCTCCCATTCTTCCATCTTCCTCTAATGCATCCCAAATTAGTTTTGCTGTTTTTATATCTTTTGCTAGATTTACAGAATCTAATTTAGCTATTAATAATTTGATAACAAATGGAACTATTCCACCTGCAATTCCTACACTTAAAATTGGATATAAAAAAGATATTATTGTCGTTATCATATATATTACATCTCCTAATTTTTATTTTATTTTATACTAGAGTTACATATTTACCAAAAACCCAACCAAAACCACCATTATAAACTATATTAATCCAGTCACCATCAATCTTATTTATCTGAACTTTAGTATCTTTGTTAAGACTTCCTAGTTCAGTTGCGGTTGCATGTGGTTCTAATCTCACGAATAGATTACTTGCTGATATTATGCCATATTGAACTTTTATTTCTATAGTATTCGCCTTAGAAACACTACCAATTAGTAATGTCCACCAATTCTTATCTTCATCAACAGCTGTTAGCATGTCTCCAACTTTAAAAATTTTCACAAGCGAACCATTTTCTGAGATACACGCTGTTTGTTTTGTTACCTTTAATATTTTACGAAATTTAATAGTAGGGGAAACAACAGTCGGTGTAACAGTTCCACCAATAATATTCAATATTCCCTTTGCGATTGCAAGTCCTAAAGTTGTTTTATTGTAAAGGTTGCAATCATTAGAATTTGTGCAGAAAAAAGGCTCAATCAAAATACTAACTGCACTAGGTTGATATGTCATCCATAGTCTAGGATTCTTAATACCTCTATCTGCAAACCCTAATTTATGTATTTCTGTTAATACTGAAGTAGCATATTTTGATCCTGAAGTTGATGCATACTCAATTTCACAACCATGAGCTGAAGCATCATCATACGCATTTACATGAAAACACAAATGTAATATACTTCCACTAGAATTAGCTTTTGCAGTTCTATAAGCTAAACTTTGATTAACTGTCATATTGGTATTTGGTGGTGGAGTGCAATTTACTAAAGTATGTCCATGACGTTGCAATTCAGCAATGCATATTGGTGCATATTCTCTAATAACCTTTTCCTCATTTAAAAACCCCTCTGCTCCACGATCTTGACCAGTTCCATGCCCTTCGTCCCAACTTATTATTGCCATTAATAATTACCTCTCTTTCATTATTTCTAAAATATTACACTCAAAACAAATAAAACAATAGCCATAAATCCACCAATTCCTGCACAAATTATCCCAAGTTTAGCTTTCGTTAATTCAAATTTATTTTGCTTAGTAGTATTTTGACTTTGTATTATTTGAGTTAAATAAGAATTTTGCAATGTTGACATTTCGTCTAATTTTTTAGCACTATTTTCTTCTGTTTTTTGTTGTGCTACTAAAACTTTATCAAACATTTTATCATTTTTTTCTGTACTAGATTTATCTAATTCCAACATCAAAATTGATTGTTTATCTTGATTCTGCTTCAAATTAGCAAATTCACTTGTCATTAATAAACTATTTTTTTCTAATATTGTTATTCTCGAATCATGTAATTGTTGTATTTCAGCTATTTTATTCTGTGATTCTTTTAATGTTTCAAACTTTAATGCATTAACTTTTGCATCCACGCAAATCTCACCTTCCATTCTAATCACTTCCTCATACTTATTTTTATATTGCTTATTTTGTCGAAAAGAAGTATAATTAACATATTCCTTTAGGGGATGTAGAAGGGGTCAATCTTATCAATTACCCTTCTACTTTATTTTTTTGCATTAAAAAAGACACTATTTCTAGTGTCTATATTTATTTCTTTTAAATTATTATATTACTTAATAATGTAATTTTCGTTATTTTTACTAAAAACTTGAATCCCAACTAAACAGTTAGCAACACCTCCATTTTTTAAAATTCTTCTACCAAAAGCGGTGCTTTGGGGCATCATTTTTACCTCATAGTTATTATACATCATGTTTGCCCTAAGTAATATTTTTTCACCAAGAGTATTGAGTTCCATAAATATAGAACCTTTTTTATCTCTAATAACTAAATGCCCTGGCGAATACACAACATCCCATAACTTAGCACTCCTAAAAGCTCTCCATTCATTATCTCTTATTACTGCTAACATCTTATTATCCTTATTGTAAAATTTAGCATTAAATAAAGCTATTCCATTAATATCTTCCTTAACCCATATCAGTACTTCTTTATCAATTCTCAAAATAATAGGTGTTTTATAATATTCCATAGAACCAATTAAAAATTTTAAGTCATTATATTTTTTTAAAATGAACTCTTTCCCTACATAATCGTTATTTTTATTATAGGGATTTTTTTTATATTCTAAAACCATTTCCTTATATATTTCACCGCAGTTTGCTCTATGATGATGTTCAGGGCATAGTATAACTATATTTGTTTTTTCATGACATTTAACTAAATGATATTGGTTTATGTGATGGTATTCAATTATGGGACATCCGCATATAACACAACCAAAATACGCTTCTTGGCGAAGTTCTCTTTTTAAAGGTTCAGGAATTGGTGGTCTAAAATCGCTCATATTAATCACTCTCCAAACAATAACAGCTAAATTATACCACATATTCCTTTAAATTGCATAGTCCATATATTGATCTAACCATTCAATAAAGTTTTTAACATCTTCTAATCCATATCCTTCTTTTATAGCCTCTGGAATTAAAAACTTCTCTCTTACATAAATACTAATAAAGACTCTAAATTCATCTTCTGGTGAGTTCCTTATACAATTAATCATTTTACTTCTTAATTCTTCGTTTTTTACCCCACTATCAGTGCAACCAGTATCATAAGCGTATAATTCACTCAAATTTTCAGTTAGAATAGTAAAATCTTGATTTTGCATAATTTCATCTCCTACTCTCATATACTATATGATACATTATATCCAATTATAATAAAAGACTCTCTATTAAGAGTGTCTTAGTTACTACATGTTATATTCCTATGTTAAAACAACTAGGCCATTCTGATGATCCCTTCGCAACTTACAATTCCACTTGGATGTGTAAATGAACTTAATGTTAATACAATTTTATTATGAACAATAGTTAATGTAACCAATCTACCATTATCAACATTATCGAGTTTAACTATTTCGCCATATGTTTTACCGTAGAAATCATATGCGCCGTTATTATCTGTGATTTTAAATCTAAAAATAAGGAAATTATAAGGGTCAAATATAAAACCGGTGCTTATTTCAATGTTATAAACACTAGAACCTAAAGGCAATAATTTAGTATCTGTAAACATTACTCTATTAGGTGCAAAACCTCCATGACCATTATAAATCAGTGGAACTTGTTTATTATATATTATAGCTTTCGCTAAACCTAAACCACTATTGTCATCATATATTACTAAATTTTCTTTTACTGTACATTCATCGCCTATATTTGCTTGTATTGTTGTTGATAATATTCCATTTGAAGTAGCGGGAATACTACTTTTTAAAAATTCGATTTCACCAATAGAGGTTGTATTGTCGGGTATTTCAATTAAATTAGTACCTCCACTGTAATAATTATATTTTCCAATATGCCCACTGAAATTATCAGCGTGAATCGCTACTGGACAACCATAAAACCAATTCCTATCTATTGTAATATTTCTTTTAACACCTACGTTGTCTATATTTACCGCGATTTGCCTAATTGACTCAAAATAATTGTTATAAATTCCAAGCAAATGAACCTCTCCCGATATTTCAATTCCTATGTTAACATCTTCTGCGGAACAACCCGATATCTCTTGACCATCAGATCCACCTGAGAATCGAAAACCTTTGCCTCTGCCAGTAACAAATAATGATTTTAGATGTTCGACGTTAACAAAACCATCAAAACTAAAGGCTTCTCCTAATTTTGCGTAAGTATCATTTACATATCCCGCTTCACGATCAGTTATATTTGTATAGGATGAATAAAAGCTTCGTTTACTATTTAATACTTTGCCAACCATGAATGCGTACACGTTCGATATTTCGCAACCTTCGTTAAAATTAAATACATTGAAACATAATTCACAATTTGTTATCTTACTAATATTTATAATCTGCGAAAAGACAACTCTTTGTGTTTCGTTCGGTGTCGAAATGTTCGATACTATTTCACCACTTAACACATACCCAGTTTCAAAAATTGTATTGCCTCCGCCTCCATTAATTTCGCAACTATTACAATCTATAATAACATTCGATGGTATTAATATCATTCCAGCTATTTTACATTTTGAATTTTGCGGAAAAATTATTTTTGCATTACCATTTTTTAAGGCTGTTTTTATAGCTAAATTAATCGCATTTGTATCATCTGTTATACCATCAAATTTTGCTCCAAATTGCATTGGGTTCGTCGCCATATTTGCCAAATCTGACGTGTTTTTATTGATTCCATTTTGCAACGCCGCAACATTACTTTCTGCGATCATAACATTCTTATAAGTATCATAGTCTGTTTTAATAACATTAAATTCTGTTACTCTTTCTCCTTCTACGTTTATTCTACCAATTTCATTTGTTTTTCTTATTATTTCATTGCAATCTGCTAAATCTTGTCTAACTCCAACTGCTGTTTGCTTACCTTCTACAACTAATTGCCTTGCTGTAGTACTTGTAACCTCTGTATTTATATCCTCAATACCATCTGCTATGCTCTCCCTAACATCTTTTCCAAACACCGCCGCTCTTATATTTGCTACATCATTTGTTACATTTGCCATTTATTTAATCACTCCTCTTTATTTCGTTGCAAATACACCCATAGCTTGTTGCCATAAGCTTGATATTTGTGAATCTACATATTCTTTTGTTGATAAATTTGTATTACCATACATATATAAGCCACTTCCCTCTTCTACTGACCAATTACCTTGAAGTGTTGGTGAATTATTCCCTGCTGTTATTGAACCAACCTCATCTATGCCATTCCCCCCATATAGTTTTATTCCCGCATAATTGTTTACACCATCAAATCCAACCTTCATTCTTAGTGTTCCATCATGATAAAATTCAATAAATTGGTCGTGGAATATCATATAATCATTCGTATTTGAGGTACGCATTAAAGTGGATATCATGAATCTTGTATTAATATTGTTATAAGTTCCATTGTTTGCAATTATATCGTTGAATACGCCCCTAGTTGCTGTCATATCTATAGCTTTTATATTGTTAAATATGCCATTGTTTGCAGTCATATCATTTGCGGTAACATCATGCTCTACGATATCGCCATTTGTATCTACATAAAATACTTTTTTAGTTCCATTGCTTATTGAAATTCCTTCTGTAGCATTTAAAAGTAACTTAACCAAACCTTTTTTAATTCTTAACCCAAAGCTATCACCGATTTGGACACCGTTGTAATCACCATCATTTGTCACCATACTGCCTATAATTGAGCTTAAAGTCCCAGTCAATGTAATGCCTTTGTTGCTTAAAGTTAACTTAGGACTCCATACTGTGCTTAAATCCACGTCATATTCCACACATTTCCAAGTTTCATCAATTTGCATAACTTGATTAACCATATGTACTGAGGTATTTTCATCAATCATATTGATACTCGTATCAGATAATGTCGCTAAGTCTACTGCTGTAACCTCTAGTGATTTTTTAGGTTTTGTATAACTATCTAGTTGTAATAAGCATTGATTTTTAAGTTCCGCATCATCATCAATGTCTTTAAATTCTACTGTTTTGTAAATAATTCCATATTCTGCTACTGCTTCTGAATCTTCCAAATAATTCAAGCCACCATTTACAGTCTCAATTGTCATACTATTAGCACCAATTGGCACAATTCTAGTACCAAAATCTGCAGCATCTGTTTGAATTAAATTAAGCATATTTTGACTTAAAACTACGTCAATAACTTTGTCTGTAGTTGCTTTTAAATAATCTAAATACTTAATTCCATTTACTTTTCTTAATTGCAAATATCCCAACTGCTCATTGTATATATATTTTGTAATCGCTTCTAAGGTTGTCTCTAAACCAGTCGTACAAAACAGCCAGTCTTCAACGTCACAATTACCCAAAAATATTTTTTTATAATTCTCAACTGTTGAATTGTGAGCATCTAAAAATATTTGTAGTAATTGTGTAGGAGTTTTATCCTCATAAATTACAGAATCTACTACAGTATCATGAAGAAAATTTAATTCACCCTCGCAAATTATATCTTTTTTAAATCCCTTATCATCCATATTACTTTTATTTGTAAAAACCCTACCTGAAAATACTTCTTTATCATCTCGAATATCAACAACCGTAATTAAAGTTGCCATCCTTGTTAAAAGATTATAAGCAGGATTATTGGGATAAATAGTAAAGGTCAAGCTACCTGCTTGACCTCTTTTTTTATTCAAATGGGGTACTGATATTTTTGGTGTAGTTTTATCTGCATCGGGATAATGTATAACCGTTTCTACACCTTTATTAAATATACTTATTTTATACATTATAAACTCACCTTCTTAAATAATATTTTTATATGTCCAGTACCATTTATTATTATTATGTTATTTACACTATTTGCTAGTTTTAAGCCATAAAGTTTATTATCTCCTACGACTAAATTGTAGGTTTTGGAATTATAAATAATACTCATTGCTGTACTTACATTAATTGTAGGCATTACTAATCTTTTAGGATTATATAAAGTTATTGTTTTTGTGCCAACAATATCATATTCCCCATCTTGCAAATAATCTTCTTCAAAATTAAAAGTGTCCCATAGATTATTTGTTGCATAATCAACCCCGATTTTAAAAGGATCTGCAACAAATTTAACCTCTAACTCTCCCAACATTATAAACGTTGAAAATGTTGGAGGTGTTTCAGCTTCAGCCATAAAATAATAATCTGAAATATCATCAAACACTAACTTTTGTTGACCAGTGCCTTGTAACCATTCTAATATTTCACTATATTTAACATATAGCTGTGATACATTGGTAGTATCTATACAAAATTTTATTGTTATTTCTCTTGTATTATATATAATTTCCCCATTACTACCAACTGTAGAAAAGTCCCAACCACCACCTTGCATAAATGGGACTGGAACTTTTATTTTATCCTTACTCGGAGGTTGTATAGATTTACTCATAACGAATAAATCGTAATCATCGAAACTGTGTTTTCCATTAAAAGTTATTCCGTACATACTATAATCCCCTCCTATCTAATGCTAAACTATTTCCATTTATACTGTCTGAATATGGTGCAGTAACTCTTGCAATTGTTTGACCTTCAAGGTTAACTGGCACTGTTATTGTTACGTTGTTACTTGATGAATTATTTGAACCTTTTAATGCATTTGCTATGCTATCACTTATACTATTCGATTGATATGTTGCCGATATAGGCACTGCATTACTTGTTCCAGTTACAGCCGACATATCTACACTACTATTAATATTGTTAAGTACACCGTTTACTGCATCTGCTAATCCATAAAGTTGTCCATTGAAAGCATTAACTAATCTCTCGCCAAGACTTGCACCCACGACTGCATAATCTTTACCATAACTTTGTAATAAACTCGTTATTTCTTGTTGATTATTTTCAACTATCATCCTTTGAGATTCTGCATCTAAATTAGCTTCCGTAGTTTTATTTGCGTAAAATATTTTAATATTATCTAACTGTGTAGCATATAAAGCCGCATTTGTAGTTGCCGTAGCTTCTACTGCTGACTTATCTGCTACATTTTGCGTTGCTAAAGTTTCCTTTTGTGCTGTAATACTTTCTTTATATTTTCTAGTTTCATTTGTTTTAAGCAGAGTATCTAATTGAGTTTGGACTTCTTTTCTCTTAGTTGCTCCGAGGTGCATCGCTAATTGTCGTCTTAATTCTGCTTCATTTGTGCTATCTGCTACATCTTGATTTGCGATATCATAAGCTGAAGACTCTGCATCGAGTGCAGAAATTCTCGCATTATAAATAGTTTCTATTGTCGATAAACTACTATCTTTTAAAGCTGTATTACTAGCTATTTGCTTGTTAACATTTGCTTCTTCTTGACTCTGTTGATCAGCATAACTTTCTTTTAATGCATCTTTTATATTACTAGCTAAACCAGTTAAACCAGTTGCTAAATTGCTTACTTCTGTTGTCATTGCAGTAGCAATAGTTGCTGTAGTGTTAATTACTTCTTGTCCTAATGAAGCAACTGTTGTAGTCATGGTTTCCAATTCTTTTCGAGCATCTAAACATTCTGCTGAACTATATCCAAATTGATAACCCATTTGTTGCCACTTTGCAGTATAAATAGTAACTTGATCTTTAGCATCTAATAAAGTAGCTTTTTGATTAGCTAAATTCTTTGTTAAATCACCTGTGTCAATTGAAAGCTTGTCCATATCAGACTGTAATGTTAACAACGGTTGACTAAATAGTATATCTAGTTTGGCTTTCATATCTGTGCCTTGTATAGTTTTAGTTGCATCTGCCATTGCTTTTTCAACAACAGTTACATTATTTTCTATACCCTTTGATAATTGATCCATTGAATATGAACCAATTTTTGCCATTACTCTCGTACTTGCTTCAATATCATTTGCACTATTCGAATTTGTTGTTACACTTTTAGTACTAATATTATTATTACTAATGCTAGAATTTGACATAGTAGATAAAACACCTTGCGAAATAGCTTGTGCTGTCTTTCCAACTAAATCAACACTTAAATCATGATTTAATATTTGACTTCCACTTGGTAAATTTACAACTTCATAACCTTCCTCATTAATTGCAGTTAATCCACCTGCGAAATTATTTGTACCACTTGCGTTATGTGGTAAGTATCCAATAGCAGGCTTAGAACCCTGACTACTGTTTAAATATCCAGTACTTTTTTTAGTTTCTGCGGCTGGCATTGGATTATTAATTGTTGATGTAACCACCGAGGTGAGGGTTTTAGTCTGTGGAAACCAACTTCTCCACCAATTAGCCAACTTATTCCAGTTCGTGAGTATTTCACCAGTGCTAGTATTAACTGATTTTGAAGTCTCAGAACTCATAGAAGTTATTTTTGAAACTACCCCTGCCCTCGTAGCTTCTGCTTTTGCAATAGTATCTTTTCTTGTTTTTTCTGCTGAAGCTATTAATGAAGTCGCTTGTGCTTTTCCTTTTGGAGTTGTTTGGTCATAACTCGCATTAATTGCCTTAACTTGCCCTGCATAAGTTGCATTTGCCGCCGAAACAACTCCTGCCTTACTTTTATTAGCCGCTTTTATTTCATCGGAAGCTTGTTGTACTGACATATGTGCTCCATAACTTGCCATTCTGTCTAAAATTACCTTTGATTCTCCTGCTTGGTTAGATAATATTTTAACAGCATTTACCTTTTGAGCATTTTCAATAGCGGTAATATTGTTCATATCCGTCTGTGACAATGCTTTTTTAGCTTTAACATCTTTCTCTAAGATAGCTATAATTGCGGCTGTTTGGTCTGTTACTTTTTTCTTTTTAGCATTATTATCTGTAACCATCTTAGCTAGTGCATCTTTTTCTTGTTTTGCAGTTAAAGTATTATCACTTGCGTAAAATTTTTGCATTGTAGCATAATTTGCCGCAAACGTCTTATCCGTTTCTGCGTTTATCTTAGCACCTGCGGCTTTGTACTGTATCCCTAGTCCATCTGCTATTTTTTGAGTTATAGCAGTTGAAGTTACAAATAGTTTACTAAGTGCATTTGCCGCACCATCTGAAATCGTCATATATGATCCGACTGCTTTTGCAGTTTGCTCAGATATAGTTTGTACTGTTCTTGTATAACTTGAAGCTATGCTACTATTTGATGTTCCTACCGTAGTAGCACTTGAAGTAGTTTTATTTGCAAATAAATCTATAGCAGGAACTACTTCTTCACTCATTTTTTTATTAATTAAATAACCAGTTGTAACTATTGCCGCTCCTGCGAGTAAAAATGGTGCTATTGCAAGAGTTGCTGTTCCTAGTCCTGCCGCAAGTCCAGTCGCTCCTAGTCCTGTTGCCGCCGCTGAACCTGCTGTTCCTACTTCAGCTATAATTGGTGTTGCCGACGTTAATAATCCGACTAATGTTCCAACACCAGTTGTTATTGCTCCAACCGAACTGACCAAAGTACCTAAAATAATAATAGCGGGGCCGGTGGCGGCAACTATTAATCCTGTTGTAACTACTGTTTTTCGTTGTCCTTCACTCATTCCGTTTAAAGTTTCTGTGATTGACTTTATTACATCTGTAGCAGAAGTAATGGCGGGCATTAAAGTTTTAATAATTGTGTCTCCGAACTCACCCGTTGCAATTTGTGCTGAATGTTGCGCTTTAGCAATGGCTTTTGTGCCATCACTCATTTGTGCTGAAGTTTTATCTACGGTTCCACCCGACTGTTCAATTGCTTTTATGTAATCACTGACTTCGAACCTTCCACCTTTAATTGCATCGGCTAAATCGGGCCCCGCTTTTTGACCAAATACTTCTATAGCTTTTGTAGTAGCCGCCGCAATAGTAGGTGCTTTCTTTATTTCCTCAAGAGTTTTACTAAATTCTACCTTACTATCTTTACCTTGCGAGCTCCAATTACTAATTGCTTTTTTCATACCTGCGAATGCTACTTCAGTATTTACCCCTGCTTTTTCCCATCCTGCAAACATTGCAATACTTGTGTTTGTATCTACTCCCAACGCTCGCATAGGTGCTCCATATTTAGCAAGATTAGTTGTTAAACTATCCATACCAATACCACTTTTTTGTGCCGCTACTGTCAATTTATCAAGTACACTACTATATTCTGTAGACTTAATCCCTGCGTCTCCCATGGCTCTCGAAACAAGTTGTACAGAAGTTTTTGCATCTATATTATTTATTTTTGCAAATTTTAAGAACTGAAGTGAACAATCTTCTGCCGCTTTACCAGTAAAATTAAACCTTGTATTTATTTCACCCAAGGTTTGCCCTATTGTCACAAAGTCTGCTGCAGAATTTTTACCTATATTTTTATAGCTTACTTCTAACCCCTCTGCCGCTTTACCAGTAGCACCAGTTGCTTTTATTACTTCATCCATTCCTTCTTTAACAGATTTATAACTTGCGACTGCCGCATATCCTACTCCACTTACAACAGCAGAAACAACAGATACTTTTTTACCTGCATCAGTTATATTACTACCAACTTTTTTTATACTATCTCCTGCCGCAGTTATTGATCTACTTGCAGTAGTACCAACGGCACTATATTGTGTTTCCATATTTCTTAGTTGGCTTGTAGTTTTGATTACTTCTCTTTGTAAAGCTTGATATTGTGCTTCAGATATTTTCCCTTTTGCAAATTGTGCTTGTGCTTGTTCTTCTGCACTCTTCAGTGAAACTAATTTTTCTTTTGTATTTACAATACTTTTAGCTAATAATTCTTGTTTTTGTTGTAATAAAACAGCATTTTTAGGATCAAATTTCAACTGATTATTTACTTGTTTTAACTGTGATTGTAAATCGGTACTTGTTTTAGTTATACCTTTTAATGCTTTGTCGAGTGGTGCAGTATTTCCATTTATTTCCACTGTAATACCCTTAATATTATTTCCAGCCATTTCTTATCCCTCCTTCCTACCATATTTTTCCCTTAATTTTGCTCTATCAGGTTTCGTTTGTTCCATTATCCAACATTGATCCAAATATTCTCTACCTTCTTCAGTCTGCATATAATTGTAAATAATTGCATTTTTTAAAAGCAACCAATATTCGAACACACACATATCTTCTAATCTGTCAAAATCGTAACCAGTATATGTACTTACTGTCTTTTCTTCTATCGTTTCAACACCATAATGTCCCTTACTTTCGCCATTATCGTAATAAGGGACTTTTAGTTTTTTGACTTTTTAGCTACACTTAACCATAAAAAATATTCTGATATGATTCCATTAATTTGATCCAAATTTAATTCTTCTACTACCTCATCACTGAATTTTCTATTTGTTTTATTCTTATTTAATATCATACTTGCTGCTTCATATAAAGCACTTGTGGCTTCATTCTCATCTGTTATGCCTCTTAATGATGTAATTTTATTTAACATTTTCTTTGTTGGTGGTTCAATTTCTAATATTTGTTTACCCATTTTTATTTCAAAATATCTTTTATTAATTGTATTTAAATCGAACATTTGACAACCTCCTAAAAGGGGCTACACGCCCCATTATTTTTTTTATGCTCCTGTTACTACTGGAATATCTTCTTCAAATATGATCTTTGTACCTTCTGAATCCATTGGAGCGGCAATAAATTCTGCATCGACAACCGTTTCCTTATCTTTATTAAAACTAAATGTAAATCCTGCTTGATTGTTACCGACAATTGTTACTCTTATATCTCCATCTTCTGCATCTAGGTAAACAAATCTAATTATATATTTCTTTCTATCCTGATTATTCATACCACCTATCTTTACAGTTCTTTTGCCTGTTGCCGGTGTTTCTGTAACTCTTGCAGTAGCACACATTTTTGTTAATGTATTACCACACCAAGTCATTATTCCAGATTTAAGTGTTACCACTTCATCTGTTAAAACTGTTTTGCTTACGAGTCCTAAATCATCCGTAGCTTCATGGAATTTTGGTTTATATTCTAGTGTTGCACCACCTTGTATTAAGCCTAGCAAATTAGTTGGCACCTCCAATATAAAATCTGTTGGAATTGTTGCACCTAAAAATTCTGCTGTGTATAATTTGCCTGATCCTAAAACTATTTTTTCTTTACCGTCTTTCATTATTAATACATCCTAAAAATTTTCTACAAAATTAAAATCGTATGTGGTTTCGAACATCGTTTCCGAGTCAATCCACATACGATCTTTTTTGTATTTTATTGATTTTTCATTTAATAAACTTTCTATCTGTGCTTCGCTTTCATGATCTACTAATTTTGAATATAATTCTATGCTCACATCTCTATCTACTATGCAATTTTTATCATCTGCCCCACTTACTAAAGCACCTTCCATAAAAATTATATAAGGTAAAGGGGGAGGTTTTAAAAAGCGTTCTTCTGCAACTTTAATACTTATAGTTTCCAACCATATTTTAATGTCCAGCATTTTCTATTACCTCCCTAGATAATTCTTGCATTCTCTTTATTACTAATTCTTCACCATATTCAATATGTTTATAAGCTTTTGTCCTACCGCCATTTCTAGTTGCGTGACCTTTTTCAAGTAAGTGTGTTAGCCGGTATTGACTACCCGAAACATACCATGTTCTTGACCTGTTAAATTGACTATCTGTTACTTTTTTAATTTTAAATGCTTTTACATATTTCCCAGTAGGTTCGTCAAATGTAATATGCTCTTTTATTACTGCATCACATTCTTTTGCAACTATATCTACTGATTTCTTAATACCTTCTGTTACCAATTCTGAATAGTTTTCAAGTTCTTTTAAAATTGCATCTGATAAATTATCAACTGTGGTAGTCATATGTTTGCCTTATCAAGTGTTAAATCTATAGACAATGGGTTGCTATCATAAATAGGTTGTACCATTTTTACACCATATATTACATTATCAATTCCATTACTAATTTCAACAAAATCATAATTATCTATTCCCATTAATTGCGGAATTCTAATAACTCTTTTTATATCAATTTGTCTAGCACTTGCTTCAAAATATCTTTTAAACCCTAATGCCCTATTTTCAAATCCTAGGTTATTATGTTTATTAGCTACTCTTTCACCATTTTCATCTAAGGTAAAAATATTACAAATACCATCGCTAAATGATGTAAAATCTATATCAGTTTTTATTTTCATATAATCACCACATCAATTTCCAAATCAACCTGAGTATTTAAATGTAAAGTCATAAGTTCACAAGCAAAATTCTTTTCAAACATTTCAAGTGCTTGACTATTTCCATATCTTACATAATCCAATAATAATGATTTTGGTAAATCTTCCTTTGTAAAATCAAGGGTAGCACCTGCAATTTTCTGCAAACGTGCTATTCCTCGATTAATCATTCCAGTTAAATTTACGTCAGTATTAGTATCTTCCCATGTTATATGTAAATAAATTTTCACATCTTCTAATAATCCTACTGGCATTTAAATCATCTCCTATTATGCTTGTTCTTTAGTCTTAACTATATTTTTAACAGATACTTCAAGTGTAGCAGGAACTAAGTTTGTAATATCAGCAAGTATAAATGCATTATCGTCTAATGCTTTACCATTACCATACATCTTAGTGAGATATACTCTTTGGTCATCTAAAAATCTGAAATCGTCAGAGAATTCAACTTTACCACCATTTGTACCTGCACCAATTCCCATAAAGTATTTGTCTGCAAGTCCGATTACAGCACTATTTACTGCAACAGCACTTGATTGAATTATAGTAGTTGGGAAGGGAAGAACATCATGTGAATATGTTCCGTCTGTTGCTCTTATAGTAGTTGCAGGGAATACTTTAGAGAAATAATCAGCAGGATTAACTACCATTAATACTTTAGTAATTGGTCTAGTTTTTCCGTTTGGTGCTTTTGCTAATGTAGCAAGTAATGCACCATAAGTTAGTGGACTAAAATCTGCTACAACTACTGCTGTTTTAAGAGGATAAACTCCTGCTGTTACTGTTACATTATCAGCAACCGAACGATTCATTCCAATTGGCATATCTTTTCCAGTACCATCAATTACTGCAACCTCTAAAGCAAGTGCTATAGATTCTGCAAGTACTGCTCTAACATAAGCATCTACCCATTGTGGTCCGACTACAAGCATATCTTTTGATATAGGCATAAATGAACTTAACTTACAAAGAGTTAAATCTATTTCTCCAATTGCTCCTGATAATTCAGCAGTTATTGCAGAATTTATTGCACCCCATACTGCTAATTGTGTCCCTTGTTTATTCACAATCATCTTAGTTAATATAGTAGTATTTGTGAAATTGATTTCAGCAAGTAATGGATGTGCTTCTTTAATATCTGCTATTACATTATCAATAATTGTCTCTGGATAAGCTACTGTTAAAGTGCTAAATGCTTGTCTTGGATCATTGGATTTCATCGCTCCCATAATTCCTTGATAAAATTTATCTTCTTGTGCTGTTAATTGATGCACACCTCTTTTAGCAAGGATTGATGTATCATTTGTTGATTGATAAGCTTTTACTTCTTCCATAACATTTGCTTGAATTGCTTCTGCGAATGGTGTAAATGCTTGTGCTATTGCACCTTCATCACTTGATTTAAATGCTGCTACCAAGTTTTCTTTTAGTTCTTGTAAAATTAAGTCTTTAGATTTCATATATATACTCCTTCTGTGTAGGACACAACCCCTATATTTTTTTTAAATTATTTTTATTCCATATCATCATTAATTTTTCTGCATTTGTTTTCTGTATAGCAAATTCTTTTGGTACTTCTACTATTGCTTCTTCCTCTTTCTTTTGGATAAGATCCATTTCGCCTTTGATTGACTGTGAAAATCTTTGTTTTGCTTCTGTAATAGTTGTATCTTCTTGTCCTGCTATCTCGTCACATAATCCGTACTCTAGGCACTGTGTAGCATTAAGCCATGTTTGTCCATCCAATAACGTTGTTAATTTTTCTTGTGTTAATTTATCTCCTGCTTTTGCTAAATAGCTTGAACAACTCGCAGAGTCAATCACTTCAAGATCATTTGCAGACTTTCTTAATTCCTCTACGTTTCCAAAACAACCCATTGAAGCATGATGTACCATCATTAACGCATTACATCCCATAACAATTTTGTCACATGCCATTGGAATAACACTTGCAATAGAACATGCGAAACCGTCTATATATGCAGTCTTATAAGCAGAATTTCTTTTTAAAAGATTAAAAATACCTAATCCTTCTTTAACTTCACCGCCATAACTATTTATATAAATATTTATGTTTTTAACATCTCCTGCATTTTCTAATTGTCTCTTTATGTAATTTGCAGAAGTCTCACTTTCTATTACTTCGCCCATCCAACTCATACTGTTGCCTTCCACATCATCATAGATATATAAATCTATTGAACTTGAATCTGTTGCCAATTGTTTTATTGCAAATTTTGTTTTAATTTGTCTCGTCTCCTTCCTTAAATATTTATGGCTAAATAAAACCTAAAAAGAATTCTTGATTTAGCCATGACATAATGAAAACACCCTAAATATATAGCGTGTTAAATTAATAATTTATTTTATTATTGAGTTGCTGTTGTTGTTGTAACTTCATTTCCGAGTGTTTCGATCTTTTGATAGTTTTTAGTAATTACATGTTGCATACTCCATGCTGTATTCAAAGGTACGTCGCCTGCCTTAATTCTTAAATCATCTATAGAGTACCCACCACTTGCAATTAATTTATCAAATGGTTCTGATATACTAAATAAATCAATATGCTTAATACTCGTTGTATCAATCTTTAAATATGTTCCTGCTAAGAAAGCTTGTTTACCAAATCTTTTACGATTAGCTTCTTCGCTTAACATGTCACAAAGTGGATCAATACAGAATGTTAGAAAGTTATCCGTAGTTGCTCCTATGTCGGCTATGTCACCACGCAATAATGCAGTTGGTATTTTAAATGCTTGTGCTACTCTCTCAAAAATTTCTCTTGTTATAGCAGTTATATCAGCAATTTCAGTTGTACTTTTTTTACTTGTTTCTCCACCATTTTCAGTATATTTAAATCCATTTTCTAGGGGAAGTACTGCATTCTCCGATTCAAAATATGATACAAATCTTTTATTCATTAAAACATCTAATTTACTTCTAAAATCTTTATCACCACTAGCAGTTGCATTAATATCTAATATTCCTTTACGTCCACCACTCTTTTTATACTTAGTCATAGACATATCTAAAAGATTATCATACCCTTGAATTAATCCACTTAATAATGATCTTATATTATTATTGCCTAGTTTAAAATACATCACTTCTGACATTTTAAAACTTCTATCAAAACTCATTGTTCCACTTGTAACATCAGTAAAATAATTCTCTACTATAGCAAATTCATTTTGATAAAAACTATCTGCAATTATTAATTGTCCATTAATATCCAAGACAAGGCATTCATTTTCATAGAGCAAATTCGTTATAAGTTCTTGTAAAAATTGTGAAGAGTTTTGATTTTTATTAGGCTCAACATTCCATAAGTAGAAATCTTCACCTTTGAACTCATTACCTTTAAAATAAGTTTTAAAATTACATTTACTTATAGAGTTTGCTATCAAATCAATAGCACTTGCTATTGCAAATGTTTCAATTTTTAATTGTTGTTCCGTAGAACCTATGATCTTTTGTGTTAAATTTATTGTAGTACCTCCAAAAAAATCACGCACCCATTCATTCCATTTCATATTATCTTTTTTCACATCCAATCGTAGTAAGGTTAATGACTAAATAAAACCGAATATGTTCTTATAAAGTCAATTTATTAATAAGTAAAACAATCTAGGTTTAAAGGCACATAGTCTCCACTATCTATTAAATTTTCACTAGCACACATTGCAGATACAAAAGCCATAAAAGGATCTGTTTTTCTACTTTTACCTTCTATTTTTCCATATGTTATATTCCCTGCTTTAGAGGTTATCATCATAACATTATTTGTTGCCCATCTCATTAATGGATTATCTGCCCAAACTATATTATGATTTAGAAATAATGAATTAATTACTGGAGATATAAACATTTGATTACTAGGTCTTACAAGTTTAATATTATTTGATTCATTTTTATCTGTATCAAACCCCACTTCTTTCAGTGCTCTTTTTAATAGTGAATATCTATAATCATCCATTCCCAATGTTGTTATATTATATTTTTGTCTTTGTTCTGCTAACCATTCAGCAACTAGACTTGGTGGTATTTCAACATCATCTATAAAGGTTAATAATTGATTACCCTTATAATTTTCCCATTCATGTAAAGGTGCTTTTATTCTTCCTAGATCTGCGCCTCTACTACACACCCACGTATGGCTTAACCAATAATATTTGTCTTTAAATAAAAATAATAATCCACATGAAACAAAATCGTTTATCTTGGCAAAATCTATTCCTGCTACACAAGCGCACCCCGTTAAATCAGGAATTTCTTGATTAGTTGCAAGTATGTTTTCCCAATCAGTAACCTCAACATCCTTGTCCCCTTTAGGTAAATTCATCCTCTTGGTCATAAAAGCACTATTATTAACGGAATCTTTTTTATAGTTTATATATTCCTTTTGTATTTCAATTCTAAGTTCTTCATTGAATCTTAAACTTGGGTTGGCTTTATCCCACATCTTCGGGTTGTCAACTTCTTTTTCATCATCAAGTCTACAAATAAAACACAATAATCCATTATCATCTTCAGCACCCTTTAATATATCTAATGCTGTGATAAGTTTATGATCAAGTGGTGCATCTCTTACATCGCCTTGCGTTGTTATAATAGTTGTCCTAGGATTTTTCTTTTTCCCTAGACCAGTAATAAATACGTTTATAGTTTTATAATTTTCATACATGTGGAATTCGTCAAAGTCTACCTTACCTTCTTTTCCACCATCTTTAGTTTTTGCGTTAGAAGTTCTGAATTTTAATTCACTACCTGTTGTTAAATTCTTAATTAATTCTTTTGTCCATTTAAAATGTGATCTAAGTTTTTCTTTATTTGCTTCGAGGACTTCATATATTTCCTCAAAACTTGTCTTTGCCTGGTCTTCACTGTTTGCACAAATGGAAATATTATAATTTCTCACAACATTATAATCAGATATTAAGCAGAAATCTTCAAAACTTAAATAACCATTCTTGCCTGAACCCCTACCCACCATTACAAATATATCGGGGAATCTTAATATTCCAATTCTTGCATATGTACAATTATGTAGGGTAAATAAAAAAATCTCCCATTCGTATAATTCAAATGGGAAATACTTTATTAGACTTAAATATTTTTTTAAGACAACTTCATCAACAAATAAATTTTCTTCTTCAAAACATTTTTCAACAAAATCACATAATTGGAATTGTTCTTTGCACATTTCATATTTTCCACTTCTAACAATGTCAATATAATTTTGTATCTCAGGAATTAATTTCTTTTTACATTTCATCTTTCTCACCTGAAACTAGTGTTGTTGTTTTTATATCGAGTGCATCCAATAGTTTTAACATCTGTACATTAACTTTTACGAGGTCAGTTACTGAATCATTCTTTTTAATTCCAGTCTGTCCACCGCCATTATTCCATTCTGCATATGCACCACGTTCCTCAATGTCAGCAATAAGTAATTCTTTTACAATCCACATGCTCATATAATCGTTTGTTTGAGATAAAAATGTGGGCGTATTAGCTTTTTTTAATTTAAGTTGTTTTATAATATCTTTTTTAATATTAATATATTCTTTTCTTTCTTTTAATATTTTTACATTTTCTTGATTGTCATTTTCCAATTTTACCCACCCCCCCCTTATATGAGACTTGATATTTTTATTTTGTCTTATCCTATATCGTTTCCCCAACATCTGACATATTTCTCACCTTTTTAGGTGGGGGGACTATTCTGTGTCCTCATTCTTCATATAAGATATAATAATTTTTTTTATTTTATTAATGTCTTTAATATATCCCATTGATACTAGATGACCACTACACTTTTTACATCTTCTACCATCTGTATGATAATTATTTGTGATCTCTTCTTCATTACATTCAATACATTTATATAATAGATACTTCTTACAGTTCATACCCTACCACCTTTCTATATTCAATGGCTTCTTCTTTAATGGATGATGTATTTGATAATGACACTCTGCACATACACATAGTATATTACTCTTAGTAAGTGCTAATTCAGGATGTTTCCTTACTGTTTTCATATGATGTCCTACTGTTGCTGTCTCTACTAATCCTTTGCTCTTACATATCTGACATTCATTGTGCTGTTCATCAAGACAATCCTGCCTCAAGTGTCTCCATAAAGAATGTTTATAGAACTTAACTATTGTGTTGTCATGTATCAGTCTACCTATCCATTGCACTAACTCTTTAGTATCCATTAATTAATTAGTTCATTTAAATATATATACTCATCAATCCATTCTTTAGGTATGTCTTTGTCTACTCCTGCATATCTTCCCATTGCATTCTTTATAGCTTGTAACCTTTGTGCTTGCCATATGTAATTAGGAACTAACCCAAGTAATGGCTTAACATTCTGTAACTTACTATCATCTACTGTTGTCATCTGCATCTTACCATCTATCTCAATGAATATAGTCTTACTCATTAACATCCACTCCTTCATATATTATTGTTCTTTATATTCTTCACAACCCTCATCCTTAACCCTAACAATATCCTCACTACATATCCATACTCTGTTGTGTCTATCATACTTATGTAATATACATTGCTCACAACTATTAATCTTATCCTTCATATCTATCATCTCCCATTGATTAATGTACTATCATACTCATACACTAATGTATTGTTAACCTCATACGCTCGACAAAAAAGAGTACATACATATTATTGCATATACTCTATCTCATATATCTTATCTTATTATATCTAATGTAAGTTTCTAACTGATCATCTAACTCTTTCTGTAGTTCTTTGTCTGGATGAAACCCATTATATAAATCCTCTATATTAATAGTTATCTCTCCGCAAAATTGATCTTCATCTTTATATTCTTCTAATGTCTCTATGAATGTATCTATCATCTCTTCATCTGTGAGTAAAGTTCCATCATTAACATCTAACATATTCTCAATAGACTCTGCAAACATTTTCTTAAGTGAATCAATAGCTATCTTCTTACATATTCTTTGTGTTTCCTCTTCACTAATTGTTATATTTAAATTCATTAATAATCACTCCTCTTTATTTAATTACATAAAAATAGAACCCATTTCTGAGTTCTTAATTAAAATGTTATTAGTTCATCCAAGTATCATTACCTTGATGATTAAAGTCTTCCATTTGGAACTTATATGTTAAATCTTTTGGTGTTATATAAATATATTCAGTAACTGTTTTAGTTTGTCCTACCTTTAAGTCTCCTATGACTTCAAATTTAGTATCAAGTAGCTTTTTATTTTTATCTGTAATTATAAGTTGTGCATCACAAAATACGGCTACTTTATTATTATTAGTTGCTGTATACATTATCTTGGTAGTTCCATTTACTGTTTCTCCCTGTGTTATCTTGCTTATTATAATCTTATCTGTTGTTGGAGAAGTATGTTCAACAACTGGCTTTGTTACATTATTAGACATGGTTGGAGTTGTTGTCTTACTTCCACATCCTATAAAACTAAAAGATAATAATAACATGCATATATATAAATATATTTTATTTGATTTCATATTAACAACACCTTCTTCATATTAATTGTATCATATTTTATATCTCAAAAAGGTGTATTTTAAATATATTTAATCCTCTTTATATTTATCTACAAAATATTTTACACCTGCAAATAAACTTAATCCCACAAATACAAGTACAAAAATCCCAACCACAATTGCTAATGGAATCCATAATGGACTTAATACCCATAACCAACTCCATCCAATATAATTTGTTAATTTTAATCCAACAAATAGAACCGTTAATAAACCACAAAATCCTATTCCACTTGTTGATGAATTTGAATTACTTTCACTCATTAATAAACCTCCCTATGTTTTGATTATAATTTAAAATAACTATGAATGTATGCTCTTAACATACTTTTGAAGATTGTTCTATGTGTTAATTAATACCTCATTATCTTTCATACAAACGTATGACAAAATTGATCATACTAATTATTGAAGACAAAATATAAGTAAATGCAGGAGTTCTGATAATCATAACTCCTTAAATCCATCCTCTTTTTATAATTTCACAATATTTTTGAAATGTGTACTTATAATTTTTTACCACATCTACCACAATACTGTTTTTGCCATATATACTCTTTACCAAATATATCTCTATCATGGTATGCCACTAATTTATGATTAAAAATAAAACAAATAATCTTTTTTATCATAAGGATTCCCTTCTTTCATAACTCTAATATTTTCAGATAAGAAAACCCGAATCTGTTGTGCAGAAATCTGCCGAACAAAACCAAAAATAAACTTTTTAATCTTCTATGCCGGTTTTAATTAATAATATGTTTTTTAAATACCTTGCATTTACTTGAATGTGTGATACAATATTAAACATAGTATATAATTGTTATAATAATGTTTTCTAAGCAATAAAACTAGGTTTAACTGGTTCTAAATGAATCCACTTGCTAACACCTATATGATAAATATAAGTATCTTTAATTGCATATTCAGAATATAATTCTTCTATTTGTTTTGATGTATATCCGTTCATTTTTAACCATAGTATTTCAGATATCATTGATTCACTATATTTAGAATTCGGATTATTTTTGCCCAAATTTGCTTTTCGACGTTTCATTGTAGTACCTGCATTTTTATTACTTGAGTGTTTCTTTACAAACATTTGTTGATTACATATAGTTTCTTTATACATATCTATATAAAATTTTTCCAATACTCCTAATGCAATTTGTAAAGCTTCTTTTTGTTTTACGCTCATATCTTTAAATAACTCTGTATATTCTGATTCTTTAATTACTTCAAATACCAATATACCTAGATCATACTTTTCTTGTAATATTGATTTATTTGTATCTTCATATAAGCCTCGTTTGAGGTAGAAACAATGTCTGCTGAGGCAATCGTTAATCTCAGATCCACTACCCACATACAAAAATTCTTCAGTATCCTTTACTCTCATGCCATATACTCCTGGTACATAAATGTTTCCTACAACTTCCATTTTGTTTTTCATAATTATTCTCCTGCGGCACTTTTAAAGGTAAGCCCAAACTTAAAACATTGATATTTAAAATAAAAAGGACACTCAAATTATTTTTGAATATCCTTACATTATTAAATTGCTTGTTCTAAAGATCTTATTCTTTTTCTAAATTTACCAATCTTCACAGCTTGTAATATTATAATTCCTGCACTCGCAGTGTCTTTAATAAAAGTATTTTTAATAGTATCCTTAATTAATCCATCATCAATAGACTTTAATTCTTTTATAGCAATATCTATTAATGTATGTTTGATTTCACCCTTCATAGGAATAACAATTTCTACAATACTATCAATACATTCATCAAGTTTCATTTTTTCATAATTCCTAATATAATTTCTTATACTTTTAGAATCATGGATTTCACTTGTTAAGTATTTACTACCCTTAAACTGTTTTACTATTCCCTTAGTTTCTTCTGCAGTAGCATTTGGAACAAAAGCACCATTAACCCTAATAGATTTAAGAATCATCTTTACTTCTTTCTTAAATTCTTTTGCTATTGGTTTTCTACTCTGCATCAACACTTCATAAAATCCATCCTCTGTTAGAAATAGGGCGTTATAACTATTAGTTAGAGTGCTTATTACATGTAATTCTTTGTCCTCTTCATCAACGTTGCTCAATATTTTGCTTGCATTACTATGTCCTATAAACTTTGCCACATCATCTGCTCTAAATAAAGGATTTTCTACGCTACCATAAATAGCAAACTCCTTGTTTAAAATAGTCCTGCTTTCTAATACTTGTAATTCTTTCATATAATATCTCCTTCGGCTTTATAAGTAGCCACACTATGTAGTAGTATAAAACTTACTGTACTCACACCTGAGCCACAGCATTTTAATTTTACACTCTTAGAAATATTCTTAATTCATAGTACATTGATAAAATGGACTGGTAATTACTCCAGTCACAAATTACTTATACCACTACATAAAATACCTTGGAGGAGAATCCAAGAATACTTCTAACAATGTAAAATAATAAGAGCTAGTCACATCACTAGCACCTTTTTTATGAGTTAAATTGTTCTTACAAATCCCTTATAATCTCCCTTTGAATCTATAATTACAAACCCTTGACCAAAAGTTCCTCCAGACATGCAATCTACTATATATAAACAATTAAAATCTGCAAACTCTTTTAAACTTTCAATCATTTCTAGCATGCTTTTAATATTATCTTTGCAACTTTTTTCCGTTTTTATATCTCTTAATGCACTTGTAATCACTTCTTTTACTGTTGTTATGTCTTTTTCTTCCATGCTCAGTAATTCCATGCCTAGATTCTCAATACAGTATTCATTTAATTCTGTTAAATTTTTCATTTTATCCCTCCACACTTAATATTTTGTAAAAGTCTGATACATAAGATCTATAGAAAGATAATTGTGATTTTATTTCTTTTGTTTTCTTACTTCTTTCAATTAATTCAGTATTAATTCTGTTAACTCTTTCACAGTTATCTTTTTTACTCCAGTTCGCCATGCTCTCAATCTTTCTTGTATTAAAATTTCTAGTTTCATTGACAAACTTTTGTCTTGGATTAATTTTATCTTGATAAATATAGTTTTTGATTGTATTACAAATAGCAATTTTACCTATCTCGATTATTTCAACTACAATAGATTCTTGAAAAATTTCTCCATCAAATATGTTAACTGTAATTTTATTTCCATTTAGTTCTAGCTTATAGATCCAAAACTCTTCTACATACTCCTCATTTGTGTTGAGTATATCTTCGATTTCTTGTAATTGTTTTGTTATTGCTTTCATATTTAGTCCTCTTTTTACCTACCTCTGTAGGATTTTTATTGTATGACTTAAAGCCACCAATCAAGTAATACCATCCATTTAGACCTCATAATAAAGAGGACTAATCAAAATATAAGGTTATAGGATGAGTGTTACTTCATTGCTAACTTTAAACAGGTTTACTTCAATATCTTGTTGTTGTTAATAAAAAAATGAGCAAGGATAAAACAAAGATTAACTAACAAGGAAAATCTTATGTAGTTTTATCCCAGGCTAACTTAATCAATAGCCTTACATCCCTAGGATTTTGCTTATCAAATTCATACACTTTGTTTTGGAGGAGGGGATTTTACGAGATCCTTTAGAATTTGAAAGATTTACCAATATCATGAAAAATTTAAAGAACAATTAAGTCCTTATTGAATATACTTAATATAAGTAGTACATTTATAAAGATTCAACTTATTCAATATCTTTCTATTGTTATAAAAAATTGAAGATGATATAACTACTAAACATATAGTCGTTTGTCCGGGACAAAATTTGTGCACTTCCCACCGTATCATCTTCTATATAGGAACAATAGGAACGGCATACCTAAGCCATTTAGAGAACATTAAAGTACTCCAGTACACCGTAAATATCCTATTTTTTATAATTTAAATGCATTTACAAATTCTATTGGGTTTATTGTATACAAAGTATTAAGTAAATCTAATTTGTATTTACATTCAATTTTATCTCTAAATACCTTACCAATTATAATATTTACTGTTTCTGCTTTGATTTTATATCTCTTTACAATTTGAAGGTGTTCGTTTCTTGCCTGATCTAATGCGTTATATCTTTCTTTTTTCTCGTGTTCCTCATTACCCTTCATTGTGGCATCTATATACTTTATTGCTTTACTCATATTATTTATAGCCTTTGTAACTCCCTCAACTTGTCTATTTTTTACTTTTTTACTATCAATATCAGCTAATAACGTTTCTATTTCAATAGTAGTTATATCCTCAGCATCTCCAATTTCTTCTAATATCTCGTAAAGATAATCCATGGAGGTTTCATACTTAATTGTTTTAGCTTCAATTTTTTCACTTTTAGAAACGTATTTAAAAAACAAGGGTACAGTCTTTTTTAATATTTCTTTATCCTTTTTGACCTTTGTTTTAATTGAATTTAGATATTCACATTTTTTAAGATTAATTATTTGCTTCTTAATATCAACATCATAAATTCTTTTTGCCATATCTATGGAAATTTCAGATAATATTGTACAAATATCAACACCTTTTAACAAAGTTTCAATCTTATTTATGTCTTTTTCACCTTTGTTAATGCAGTCCCAGTATGTACTCATAAATAATTGACCTAAATTTACCACAGTACCTATATATTTTTGTGACTGTGCTAAAATATTATCTATCTTTGCCATATCTGAGTTACACACTTTATATATATTAGGAGTCTTACCTACTCCATTCTCACAAACCTTATAATTTGATGTTTCTGACTTGATATAACACTTTCGTGCAACCTCTAACATTTTTTCACCATTAAAAATAATCATATTATCGCTGTCTACGTCTTGGCCACTTAATATTCTATTTATAGGAAAGCCAATCGCATTTGTATAAATTATATTATCAGAAAGATTAAAATAATCTGATATAAATACATCATCCCGATTATAAATTATTAGGCAATTCGAAGGACTTGTGTGTGGATTTCTGAAGCATACATATTCAAAATTAAAAGGATGGAGTGTTGTATATGCTTCATTTCCCTTTAAGATCATTTCACTTTTCCATGCTTTTAAGTCTAATATTCCATCCTTTACTGGTAATAGTCCAATTGCATGATATAATAATTCCTTACCATTCTGTAGAATAGTAGCATAGTCACCATTTAACCGTATCTTACCTTTCTTAATATGAGTTACATAATTGTGTATGTCCTTCCTTCTCTTGTCCTTAAATAGCTTTATGCCGACTATTTCAGGTTGATTTTTATATAAATCTACTAGCATTTTATTACAATTCATTTCATTCGCTTCTTTTGCTAAAAATTCTACATAAACATCATTGTTATTTTTCAGTTTCTCTATATATTCAACTTCAAATTTACTTAATTGTTGCATTTCTAAAAATGTATAAGGCATCGAATTGAGCATTTGATAACTGGTTTGATTTAATATATTGCCTGAGTCATCATATCCCCTCATTGACTTTTTTTCGCTTTTGCAGATACCAAAGAGGGATTTTTCACCCTTAATTATTTTCTTCCAATGTTTCCACATCTTTAATTTAGTTCCAACTTTATTACTAAATTTTAGAGCCTTTAGTGAAGCCGGAGTAATTATGCAATGCACGTCTTTGGCTAGAATAGATTCATTAAATGTATTTTTTATTTCCCATGTATCATAGTCTTGACCTTTAGGACAATGATCTATTAAGAATGATTGTACATTACAGTTATACAAGGCTGACTTAAACATATGTTGTCTAGCCAAAATAAATCCTTTTTTTTCTCTATCTCCTGAAAAGTAAGAACTTTCTAAAAGTCCTTCACCATCAAAAATATCTGACTCCATATTATAATCTTCTACTAAATTACTTTCTAGTAATCCAGATTTATTTTTAGCTACTACATTGCAATCAATCTTGAATATAGACTTTACATCTGATACAATTAATATTTTATTTACAGGTATCTCTACAGTATCCTCCAAGGCACTTCCTATAAGGGACTCATAACTTAACAGTGCAGGAAAGTCTACGTCTTCGCACCCTTCAAAATCTAATCCTAGGTGCATATGTTTAATCATTGTATCATGTAATTCTTTTTTAATAAATAATACCTGACCTACGCGACTTTTTGAACTGCTCCTAGCAAAAACTACATAGTCAATTTCTAATATTTCCGTTTGTATTTCTCCAGTAATTTCATCATAAATTAATTTACCTTCTTTATCCTTTTTATCAACTACTTTTTTAATTGTAAATCCATCATCATATAACTTTTTTCTTAATCCTTTTTTATCTTCTGTATCATCAATTTTAACTTCTGACCAATCAACTTTTGTTTTTAATTCTTCAATTCGTTTTAATAGTAGAATATTATTTATAGCGTTTTTTTCAAATCCTTCTTCTTTTAATACAGTCCTTATGCTTTTTACAATTATTTCTCCAGTTTTCTTATTCTTAATATCTCTTGTTTTTGTCCAATCTAATTCAATTTGCAATTTCTCAACATTTTCTAAGAGTCTTACATTATCTATATCTTTTATTAATTTTTCCTTTAATATTTTTATTATTTCTCCACTACTTTTTACTTTCTGTTTGAATTTTACATTTATAATATCATTGGACATAGTTTTATTAAATCTTTTACTCTCAAAAGTGTCCATTCCTATTTTTTTTAATTTAATTTCCTTCAATGAAAAAGGTAACATTCCCACATATTTACCTCTAAATGTTTTATCTCTATATACATGTTCATATATTTCTGAACCCTCTACACTTTTAATATATATATTAGTTTTTTCCATGTTATACCCTCCTTCAATATCTTTCTATTGTTATTGTATTTACTTATTGTCGGATCTTTTAACGACAATAAAATGTTTTAGCCTAATGTTAGTTAAACATGAGCTTGCTCTCTACGTTCACAATCTATAGAGGTATTTTTATATCTCTTATCTATAGATTACATTTACTACTCATATTTTACCTTCCCAAGATGCTTTTAAACTTTCTAAGAATAATCAAAATGTTTGCTTGGGATTGAAACGCTAGTGTAAATCCCAAATTAGTTATTAATTTTAGTTGTTAATATATAGTTATTAATCATAGTTATTTATACTTAGTTATTGATAGTGGCTTGATACAGTCGGCAAGTGGATTGAATCAAGCCTAAAGTGGATTGTTTTAAGCCTATAGTGGATTGAATTAAGCCGACTGACCAACTGTGGGCTTTGTAGGTGGTTTTACTCTATTTCTAGCTAATATTTCCTTCTCTTTATCATCAGCATAAACTAGAATTTTATCTAACTGTTTATTAATGTCTTCAGCCATCTTAAAATATCTTCTCTTCGGTAATCCCCTTTGATTAGTACCTTCGACTAATTTATATTTAATAAGAATTTTTATAGCAGTAACTTGTTGAGCCTTAGTTAATCCAGTAGCAATTTCAACACTTGGAACTGTTAGAAAAAACTCATCATATTTATTTAATTCACCAGTAGCTTTGTAGTACTCATATTTATCACATAAGTCTATCAATAACCCAGTAGCATTTAATCCAAGGACTAAAGCATATCTTCTAGTCATTGGAATAAACCCACCCTTTTCAATCATAAATCTTTCTTTCAAACTACCCTCTGTTACATTCACATTTCTCTTTTTAATGTTCTCCATACTAAATATCTCACCTCATATAGACCCTTTTGTGCAATATGATTTTATTGTTGTTTTATTGTTTTCGTACACCCTTGATTAATTATTTCTACTGCAACCAATCTTATGAATGTCTGTGCCATCTTCTGTGTAGGATATTTAATCTTATTCATAAGTTCATTTGTAAGTTCGTCAATCTTATCATAATCTGTTTCCTCTGAGACTATTTTCATAGTGTAATCTTCATATAAACTATCTCGTAAATAATCTTTATATTTATCTATATCCCCTAATTGATCTATCTCTAACATACTTAATGCAAATTCAATTTGTTCCTCTTCTTCCTTTGTAAAATCATCAGTTGTATTATAAACTCTTAATGCTAATGTATCTAAATTAGTTTCCAATTTTTTAATCTTAGTTTGATTAATCTTACTCATATCATATAAACATATGAGAATATTTTCTAATGGCATATCATCTCGATCAAATATACCTAACATCTTTGTGACTGCAGCATCACCTATTGTTGTTTGTGAATATTCCTCTTTTAATGTTTTCTCTAAATCCTTAATAATTATCTTATTCATAATATTTATCTCCTCATATCCTCTGCCCTTTGTCAGATGGATAATACTATCTCTTACCTTGTATAATCAACGATAACTTTCACGTTGTAAGATTACATGTATAAGTTGAAATTGCCCTCATAGACCTTTTAAACACTGTGTAGTATGCCTATATTGTTTACTATAACTTGCCCTCCCCTCGCATTATAATTTATTTGTTATTTATAATACACTTCAATATCTTTCTATTGTCAATATCAAAATATCAAGTCAAGTAATTCATTTTACCTGACTTTTATCTTTAATATTATTTAGCTGCACCATATTTCTCTATTGCAACTTTTTTAAACCAACTCAAGCCAGCTGGACTTCTTAAATTATATAATCTAGCGACAGTTTCAATGTTAAAAAATTCTTCATTTTCTGGTGCTAATAAATAAATTAATTTACTTCTTCTAATATCAGAAAGAGTTAAATTTTCTACATCAATCCCAGGACAAACAAAATCTCCATTTTGTAACACTCTTTGTAATGCTAAATGTGGATTATTCATATACGTTTTTGTGCTAAATCGTCCGACATTTATTGGTTTAATTAAATATTCACTATCCTTATAAAAAGTTTTTTTAATTCTACCATCCTTAGCTGTTCTAACATTATAAGTTTCTTTTATACATAATTTAATATCTTGAATAACTTCTTGATCTTCAATTCTAATCGTCTTATCTTCAAATTCTAATAATATAATTTCCCAATCATCTTCGACTGTTTCAAATTTTATATTCTCTGATTTGATAAATTTAATTTCCTCATTCGTGAGTCCCTGCCATGCTAATTCAAAAATAACTTTTTCTCTAAGATTAACCTTTTCTCCATCCTCTGTCATATCTAACTGATTCTTAATATCCATATATTGATCATAAGTAAGTGTCACAGAGTCTAATCGTCCTTTCTCAACAAATTGCATATACATTCCTTCTTCAATTAAATACTTTCTTTTAGTAATTTTCTCTTTTGTACAAATAAAGTCAGCAATCTTTCTTAGTATACTCATGCGTTTGCCTAAAGTTTTTGGAGAAATTGCATCAGCTTTTTTCAAATAAATTGATACTTCTTCATCTCCCCATTTTAGTAATTCTTTCTTAGTTTCTTTCTCAACCTCAATTATATCTCTAAAAATTTGTCCAAAATTTATATCATTATTATAAACCTTTTTAAATTCTTCCATATATTTTTCTACTAACATTTTTGTCTACCTCCTAAAATTATTTGTTATTTACATTTTAATTCAATATCTTTCTATTGTCAATAGTTAAATAACAAATAATTTAATTTAGTTTGCCTCGATGAGTCCAATTTTGCCCATCGCTGAGCAGTTTGAATAATCGCCCCTGGTGATGATATCATTTGTCAGCCACCGGAGGTGATCTATTAATTATATCTTTTGTTCCTTGAGCATTGACCACTTTTATACTAATTTTACATCGGTGGATCAATTACATTAGGTTGTACCACTACCATAGGTGGATCCATTTCAGGATGTACCACCATTGGGGGATCAATAACTTGTGGTGTTATAACTGTTGTAGGTATTGGTGTTATGGTCTGTGCACTTGCTACAGTTGTAACAAAACCTCCTACTAATGTTGCTGTTAATAATAATGATGTTAATAATTTTTGAGTGTTTTTCATAAAAATCTACTTCCTTTTGTTATATATTTTAAATACCTGTTAAGGTAGATAATTCAAATTTCATGTTTTGTAAAAATTCTTCTTTTTCTTCATTTCGATACCAAATTGTATCTTCTGTATTTTCTACAATTGTGATTAATCTTTTCATAGCATTAAAATTATTTTGAAGTTTTGCTAAATTAAATAGTATACTTAATCTGAATCTATCATTTGTTAATTCTCTATATATTCCTGATAAAGTTTTATAAATAGCGCATGCTTTCTTCTTATCTATATCGGCATAACACCTAGCTAGACAAAACATACTTGATGTATAACATTGTGAATATACATCTACTTCGTCAATGAATTTAAGACTTAATTTTGCACTAATTAAAGCATTTCCGATTTCATTAATTTTCATATAAGAAATACTTTTAGAATAATTAGCAAACCATAAAAATTCATTTATTTTAGTTTTGCCAATAAGTTCGTCAGATAATTTAATACATTCTTCAAATTTCAACTCATAATATGTTAATTTAATCTTGCATTTTAAAATATTTAGTTCTCTTTTTGATTCTAATTTTCTTTCTCCGTCTAAAAATAATTCTTCTAAATCTTCTGATTGTAGATTCTTAAATTTATTATCTAATTGCAGGTGTGCTTTAAGAACGGTATTTATTTCTAGCATTTTAATATTTCCTACCTTACCAATTCTTTGTTTAAGATCAAGTTTATTAATCGTGAGCATTTGTTCACATTGAATTTTTGAATCTTTATCAAGTCCAAATCCTTCTATTGGACAGTGACTTTTACAAATTTTTGTGCAATTTGATGTTATTGGTAATACTTGAATTAGTTCGTTCTTTAGCAAATGTTTAAAAGAGGATACTACTATGCAGGGATGGAGTCCTTCAATACAATATTTATAAGACTTTTTAAACTCCACCATAAATATTTCATTTCTGCATACATTTGCTATCATTCTTAATCCCCTTTGATAATTAATTTAAACTTTGGTTAACAGGCAACGCCTATTGTAATAGTTATACTAATTTATTAGCTATATAATTTTCTAATTCTACCCTTAACAGATTTAGCTTCTTTTGATGGAAATCTTTTTTTTCTAAATCTGTTTCTCGCTTCAAAGCCTCTTTATGGAACATTATTGAACTTGCAATATTCATCCCTGTAAAATCCTTAATACTTGGAGCTTTAGGTAATAGTTGTTTTTTCATTTTTTATATTCCCCCTATCTTTTTGAGGTGAAGCCCATTTTATGAGCCCCTACCTATTTATCAAATTACATCTTATGCAATGCTACATAGTCTAAAAATTTCCACATTCTAGTTCTTGTCATTTTTATAGGATTTAATAATTTAGCATGATTAAATATTAATTGTCTAATTTCCATATCGTCCCAACTCTCAGGAAAATATTCTAAATTCTTAAGTATTGATGTTTTTAATATACTGCATACATTTTCTACAATTTTTTTCTGTTCTTCTTTCTCCATACATTCATCATCCTTTTATAATTTAATTTAGATGTGATTTTCTTTGTTTCACTTGGTGTGTTGCGTTTATTTCGTTTGTTTCAACTCTGTGGTTTAAATATATACCAACAAGACTAAAGTGTCAACACTTATTTTCAACTTTAAAGATGATTATTCTCCAAATTTGATTATTCATACACTCTATAGTATAATATTACTATGATATAAATGAATATAAAGAAGGTGATACGAGTGCCTATCAAAGAAACTGTAAAAATTATGTTAGCAAAATCCGACGTTACTTTAACAGAAATAATAAAAAGATTAAATTATAAATATAGTCGCAATGATACTATTCAAAATCTAAGTAAAAAAATAAACAAAGGAACATTAAGGTATGAAGAAGCTGAAGAAATAGCAGAGGTTTTAGATTACAAGATTGAATGGACTAAAAAAAGATAGAGGAAATCTTTTTTCTTGTCTGAGATAGTCTACAAGCCATTATTCTATAGAATGTATGTAATTGTATGTCTTATAATTATAATGGCTTATAACTGATTTATTATATCTAATTAGTCAATTGCAACTATTGTCTCACTTTATGGATTTAATGGTAATATCCCTTCCTTGAACAACTGTTGGTCATAATGTATAGTACTAATTAAGTAAATATATAAATATTATTTTCTTAACATATAAATAAAATAAGAATTATTGAGGGGAATAAAATAATATGAACAAAAGATTACAAGAAGTACAAAATTTTATTGATGAAGGATTAAAAATACCAGATAACGAGCCAATAACAAGATGCTATCGAATTGGAAAGAATAATATCAATGTAACATTCTACTTTGGAACAAAGACTCAGGAGCAATTAAATAAAGATATTTATGAAGTTATAAAAAGACAAGTTTTACTTGAACATGGAATCTATTAATTATTTACAATTTTTAACTAATAATCAGAATTCATCTTGTATTATTTTAGTTACTTACTAAATAATAATGTTATATCACCTATAAAGATAGGAAATAGTCTAATCTTACTTTGAATGAAACAAAATGAAATATTGAAGGATAGAAATTAGCACGGAAAATAAATTAGATAATATCTAATTTATTAGAATAAGCTACATTTAAAAGCGAGTAAACACGTTATTTAGCTATATAAAAATGAAAAGAGACAGAATATTTACATTCTGTCTCTTAATCCGTAGTGATTAAACAAATTTTATATTATTGTTGTTTATCTTAGAGGACTTGCATCCCCAAAATACGAGGATGCTAATTGGATTTAGAAAATTTAAAAGTTAATTTAAACCCAAATCCGGATAACTCTAAGATAAACTTCAACATAGTTTAACCACCTTTATTTAATTGTTTTACATGCATCATAAAATAATTTTCTACATCCATATTAATATATTTATTTTGATTTGTCAATAACATCTTTGTATCTTCTGTTCGTTTCTTTAATTGCTCTTGAACATTCATCTGAACTAATCAAACCTCTCTTTTTAAAATCTTCCATCCATGTAATAACCAAATTATATTCAACAAGCCTATTTAATTCTGGGGAACCTAATGGATAATGAGCGTCATTCTTCATCTCGTGATTCCAACCTTTCATTAATATCCGTATTTTTTAAAACAAACTCCATCACACTAACCTCCTGCCATTAATTTAAGTAATTTTTAATGTAGTTAGTGTTAGTACTAATCTGTATGACTATGCCCAATATGATTCTATTGTCAATGTTTATTTTATGGTAATTATGAGAATTTCAACCATAGGCTGACTATGTTATTATGATATATTTTTGCTAATATGAGAGGTTGTAGGAGAGACTTTAAGCTGATATGAGAGTAATTACATACCCTCTGTCTAAAGTTCATTCTAGGGCTTTATTTGGGTTATATATCTTAATGGCAAACTTGTGCCACATTGGTGGAACGTTGCGTAATTTGAAATGTTTCAGCGTTGAAATATTTGAATATTCCCATACGTATTGGAATTTGAATATTTAGCAAACCTGCCAACGTTGGCACATTGAATATTTAGCAAATACGAATACGTTGTCGCATTTCAAAATTGTGATGCGTGTCATAATTTGGGGTACAACTCTGCACCCCACCACAATTCAAGTTTGAGTTATGCTTTATATACATTTCTGAAACCCTACTATAGTACTATTTAACAAGCCATATGGAATCATTATAGCCATCTTAACCTAATGTATGTGAATTACTGTAGTATAAATTTAGATGGCTTAAACATAAAGAAAACATAAATATATTTTATGTTGTTAATGAAGTGAATAAAAATTAAAAAATTGTCTATAATTTAAATGTACCAATCCTTGATACGGAAATATATTAGAAATGCTGCACAAGATATCCTCTTAGTGCAGCATTTTGTTTTTGTAATTCTATTTTAAACAATATATCCATTTACAAGTATTGCGATTACCTTTTCTATATTAAGATTTCATAATTAAATTTAATTATGCTTAATTAGGATTAGTTAAATTTAGTTAAGTTCTAATTAGCAAACTATATACTAAATACCCTTTATAGATAATTATATTTTTTATTGCTAAATGAACTGAATAAGATTTTTAAAATTGTTTATAATTTAAATATCCTTTATTTAGAATTGTTTGAATGCAGAAAATACTGCGTAGGCTATAACCTAGTGCAGTATTTTTATTCTCAGCATTGTTACGGTTTAACTGAAATAACAGATATAAGTGAACCATTAGGCAATTTATTCGGCACTTCCATTTTATTCCCAATTGTAATATTCATTTTAGTCCCATTATCTATGTTATTATCATAATTTCTATATGCTAAAGAATTAACTATTAGTGAGGTAACACTTGCTTGCTCTTTATGTCCTTCAATAAAATCTTCTTTTATGCTAGCCTTGTCTGGAGTTTCTCCTCTATCAACAATCTGCAATACACCATTAACTCTAAGTAATTCATCCGCTATTTCGTATATTCTATTTTGCACAATAAGTCTATAATCACCTGGTGTTTTAATTTTTCTATCTGATATAATATCATTATATATTCGATAACCATGTGTACCTATAAGCCAACATACAATTGCATCATATGGTCTATTATTCTTTAACCATTGTAATAATTTGCTATCCTCAATTATATCACCTTCAATAAGTAAAATAGAATTTCCATAAAGCTTATCATCAATTTTTGAATAATTAACTTTATATCTTTTTTCATTCAAAATTAACAAGGACTCTCTTTTTATTAGTGAAACGATATAACCCGCTTGTTCTAATTTGTTTTTTGTTAATTTTAAACACTCAATATTCTCATCTATAGATATTACATTATGCCCCGCATTACATAATTCTAAAGTACTACTACCATCTCCACACCCAACTTCTATAACCGTTTTATAACTTTTAATTACGTTCTCCATCCATTCATAATCTTTATCTTCTGAAAATTTTTTTGCATCTACACACCAATCTTTAGCATATTTTTTACGTTCCTGTTGTATATGTTTGATAGCATTATTCATTTTAAACTTCCTCTTTGTATGATTTAGAATATCTATATAATAAATCTATCAAGGTTTCTATTTCCTACTGAAAAGGCGAAATAGATATTGAGATCTCTTTAATAGCTTATACCATTCTTGACAAACATTACTCAATTTATAATCATTTAACTATTGAACCTTCTTAAATTCAAAAGTTAAACTAATAGTGACTTTCAAGTCTTACTTAGAACCATATTTAAATAAAATCAAAATTTACACTATCAATTGGAACACCATAATGGACACTTGCAGGAAATCTAACTATTTTAACAGTCTCATCGTTATTAGGATACATTTTAAATAAAATATCAGGTACGTAAAGAAAGTATTTAGTTTCTCTCTTCTCTTCATCACCACTCACCGGAATATTTAAACAAGAACAGATAATATCATAAGTAAAATTATTTTCTATTAATTCTTTTATTTCAGCTCTTTCAGGTTTTATAAGCAACTTTGAACCAACCTTCGTAGAATCTTCAAATAAAACTCCACCGTTTTCCAATATTTCTATGGCTTCTTCAACTATATCAAATGATATACCCATTTATCTCATCTCCTTGAATTTTATAGTAATTTTTTTGTTCATTGCTTTTCCACTTATATTAGCTATCTTTTATTCTATGTGATTATTTTTCAATGAAACCCCCTTTAATTTACTTTTTCTTTATATTATAACATAAATTACTATAATCTATGCTTTATATCTATTACCATTACTATTACTTTAAACATAAAAAAAGATACAAACAAATTATGTATCTTTAATCTTTATATCCTTTTTTATATTTAAATTATTCTAAAAATACAAATTGCTAATAGCTTCTAACCTTATAATTTTCAGTACATTGAGACATCATATTTCTTCTAAAAATCTTCTAAAAATTTTTAAAATAATGTGTTGTAAGAGTATCAATGCTTCCATCAAATCAGTTTAGCAAAACACCTCATAACCCAGTCATTTCAAGGTATACAACAATCTTTAATAATTTCACATAATTAGTATTAATCAATAGAAAATTGGACTCAAAATCCAGTGGTAGCAATACCGTGCGTGTTCTATTCCCGCCTCCGGCACCAGTTATAGCAAGAGCTTTAGTAAATCGTAGTGGATTTACTAAAGCTTTTTTTTATTTTCTTCTAAAACTCCTCTAAAAATATTGCCTCAAAATCAGTTATCTCTTTTTAAATAATAGCTGGTGGCCTAAATCAATATAATATTCAATAGCAAGATACTCCTCTTCAATAAACCAATCCCTCTAGCTGAAATATCATCTATTTTCTCAAAGTTTTTTTTAATTCGTAACAGGAATACCTTTGATTTTTAACTTTTTTATTACAATTATAGAAATATATATTTGTTAAAATATGCTATAATTTATATAGACTTAAATTAATTTTATAAAACATTGTTAAATAATTATAATTTATACGAGGAGGATGAAATGATATGAAAAAGACAGTATTACTATTTCTATTAAGCAATTATGCCGATTGG
Organism: Clostridium estertheticum; assembly: GCF_026650985.1. Lineage (GTDB taxonomy): Bacteria > Bacillota > Clostridia > Clostridiales > Clostridiaceae > Clostridium_AD > Clostridium_AD estertheticum_C. Next base: position 254,694 of record NZ_CP086239.1, on the reverse strand, counting down.
GAAGCCGGTTATGTAGCTGCAGAATTGAATTGTGATGATGATAGCAATCCTTACTGTATTAAAACCATCAGCATATCCAAAGAGCCAGTGTACTCAATAGGAGGAATAAGGGTATTACCTGATTATTCTCTAGAGACAGTACCTGACGATTATGAAGCGCTGATACTTATTGGTGGTACAGGCTGGCGGGCATCTGAGTCCACGAAAGTTGTACCTTTGGTCAAAGCAACATTACAAAATGACAAGCCTGTTGCAGGAATTTGTGATGGTTCGGTTTTTCTGGCGAAGCATGGGTTTCTTAATGATGTTAAGCATACTTCAAACGATTTAGAGGACTTAGAAAAATATGCTGCCAAGGAATATACCAATGCACAAGGTTATGTAAATGAACCTGCTGTGATGGATGGTAACATTATAACTGCAAATGGATCAGCACCTCTTGAATTTGCTAGACTCATTTTCAGTAAACTCCATCTAGATTCTGAGGAAATGATACAGCGGTGGTATGATTTTAATAAACTAGGTAACATCGAGTTTAAAAAAATGCATCCTACAGATTTCTAGAATCCTATGTATATTAAGAGCCACAACTACTAAAATCTAATAATCCATTAAAACATCGTATTATTCATAACTGAATTTACGGTGTTTCTATGTCATACGTCAAGTATCTATTTTCTATTAGGTCTTATATACCTACCTAACCTTAAAAAAGATACAGATAAATTAGATTTCCTAATCTTTGTATCTTTTTTATATTTAAAATTTTTCTAAAAATGTTGTCTCATAAATAGCACTACTACCAAATTTCATTTTATTACTTTGAAAGTCTATGAATTAAATTTTCATTTACTATTCGTATCCACTGTTGATTCAATTGATCGCTCTTACCAAAACCTTGCATAAACTCGGATTGCAAGCTTAATGCTGAATCTTCCTCTTCAATCTGTTCTTGTATCAATGATAGGCCACCTTCAGATACTGGCATAGTATATAACCAACCTATTGTGCCCTGATCATTGTCTACCCTGGCCTGCTCTGCAATGGCATAAATCATCTTAGTAGTTATTAATTCCGTAGCATAATATTTTTCAAGCACTTCTTTGATGTCTTTAAATTGATAATTTGTATAAGGTAATACATTTATCTCATAAGGAGCATCCTTATCGTCTAAATAGCTTATAACATGTGTATAATGATCATACTCCCCTTGCGCTTGCACACCGAAAAATGATGCCCATCCATCCAAATCCAAGTTAGAAAAATACGCTTGTATATTTCTATAAATAGTGTGATTATTAAATTCATGTGATATTTGCTCATTTAACAAATTTAATGTTGCTTTGGTTAAATACATTTAATCGCCTTCTTTCAATTAAATATATTCAAAATAATTATAATAAGAACTTTAAACATTATTTGTTTTTTTTTATAAATTCATACAAATTATTTTTTATAAAAAAGGAGTTACATATTTATTGTCGAACTATATAATTAAATAAGTTTTATTTAATTATTTAACAATTTATACATCAAATTACTATAATTATAGCAAACAAGGGGAGAATGACTATGAAAAGAAAATTTTTAAAGAAACCAAAATCAATAAAATCTGAAAACCATACAAAAAATCGATTCAAAAATATCAATAAGAATGGACTTATAAACAATGAACTTATTAAGACTTTTAAAATAAAAGGCGGCTTATTTAAGCGTCTAGTGTTAACGTTTACCATATTATCTCTAATAACATTATCAATATCAGCTTTACTTACCTATCAAGTTACTAAACAAAAGGTATCAACAGATTTTGAGAATTCCACTATGCAAATCCTAAATCAAAATAAAAACTATATTGATGTAGTAGATGCATCCCTAGAAGAGTTATCCATGCAAGTTTTATCTAATAAAGATATAAGTAATAGTTTTAATACTATTACTGGAGATCAATATACTAAATGGCAACTTGTACAAAAGGTCCAAGATAGTTTGAATAATTTAACCAGTAACTCTAAATTCATTAAAAGTATGTACATATTAAGAGATAACGGTTTATCTGTATCTTCTGGTGGAAATGTAGATGTAAGTAATAGCGATACCAATGCCGTTAAATATTCTGCTTTTAAAACTTCAGAAGACTATACTAATATAATTAAATCAGATGGTAAGTCACAGTGGACTAATGTTCAAGTTGACACTTTTAATACTAGCCCAGATAATAAAAATATTAGTCTTATGAGACGATTAATATCTACATCTAGTTCAGAATCAGCTCCTATTTTAAAAATAAATGTAGACCCTCAAGTTTTTTCTTCTTCTATAAAAGATGCAAAGATAGGTAAAAATGGTTATATGTTTATAGTAGATCAAAAAGGACAAATTATAGCACACAAGGATCCAACTTTTTTAGGAAAGAAAGTAGATTCCACAATCTGGTCTAAAATTAAAAGCCTAAAAGAAGGTTCCTTTGAATATAAACAAGCAGGAAAAAACATGTATGGCGTTGAAAGTTCTTATGATACTAGAGGATGGAAAATAATAGCAGTCGTGCCAAAAGCAGAGTTAGCCTCTACTGCAAATAGTGTGGGCGCTTTATCAATACCGATAATAATTCTTTGCCTGATTTTCACAGCCATCCTTTCAGTTTTCACTACTCGCAAAATAACCGAGCCTATATATGATATCATTAAGGTTGCTGAAAAGGTTTCAAATGGAGACTTTACGGTTAAAACAAATAAGTATGCTATACATGAAATAAACGAACTAAGTCTTAATTTTAATAATATGATAAAGAAATTAAAAGAAATGCTTTCCTTAACAGCGGGACTTACTAAAGAAACCACAGACTCAGCTGCTAAAATTTTAAATTTATCTAACACTATTTCTGATAGTTCCAAAGAAGTTGTTATAGCCGTTGAAGAAATTACTAGTGGTTCTTCAAAACAAACAGAAGAAACTATTGGGTGCTCTAAAATATCTGATGATTTTAATAATGAAATAACTAGTTCAATTTTTTCTCTTGGAAATGTAACTAATGCTACTAAAGCATCTATTGACATTATTAATGAAGGCACAAATATTATCAACAACTTAAGTAAAACTTCTGAAAATAATTCAAATGCTATGACAAAAGTTGCGAGTACAGTTGAAACTTTAAATGATAATACTAAGAGCATACTTACAATATTAAACAAGATTAACGACATCACTAAGCAAACAAATTTACTTGCCTTAAATGCTTCTATAGAAGCGGCAAGAGCGGGAGATGCCGGCAAGGGATTTTCAGTAGTTGCAAACGAAATAAGAAAACTAGCAGATAAGTCTCAAAGTGCTTCTTCAGAAATAGGGACCATTGTAGATCAAGTTAATCAATCTATAGGAGCCTCTTTAGAAATATCTGAAAATGCTAAAAAGCTATTTAAAGAAGAACTAGTTCAGGTTAGCAGTACAATAACATCCTTTGGTAAAATTAAAGAATCAATTTCAAATATTTCAAGTGCTATGGAAGTTAGTATGAACTCCATTAACGTGATTGATGAAAGTAAAAATCTCTTAAATGATTCTATTAATAGTATTGCGTCAATTTCTGAAGCGAATACTGCAGCAACTGAGGAAGTCACAGCAACAATTCAAACTCAAGCGGAGTCAAACACCTTAATGAATTCTTTGGCTGAGGGATTGAATGATAAGGCTAATGAATTGATAAAATTAATAAATAAATTCAGGTTTTAAGAATAATAAATTTTATAAAAATTTAAGTATATTTCTATGTAAACGGACAGCCTTCTAGTTGTCCGTTTTACTCATTACATAGTTTATGTTTACTAATATTATTCCTAGTACTTTTATTGTATTAAGCTATGAAAATGAGTTTCTTTCTAAAATGTAGTTATTCCATTTACAATAGCATTTGCTATGTTTTCTGCATTAAACCTTTCCATATCATCTTTAGAATTCAAAAATCCCACTTCCACAAGTATTGCAGGCATTTTTGTGTTTTTTAATAAATATAAAAAACTTCCATCTTTTACTCCCCGATTAACATATCCCAGCTGAGCTATCTCATCTACAACTCTTTTAGCCGTTTTTTTACTTGATTCCGATATCGCGAATACTTCTGTTCCTTCTCCTCTTCCTCCATTGAAATGAATAGACACATATAAATCTACATTTTCTTCATTTGCCTTATTTACCCTTCTATAAAGTGAATTACTTAAACTAGAGTCAGCACTTGGAGTGCAGTACACTACCTCATGCTTAAGTTCTTTAAGCTTTGCTATTACCTTAACTCCAACCTCTTTATTTAGCTCATCTTCTTTTTTTATACCCATATAACCTATATCTGAGGGTGGGCAATTATGCCCAATATCAATACCGTATTTCAAAGCAATCACCTCCATATTTTTTGCTCTAATCTTAGGGTAATTTTTCAACCATATTCTACAATATGCCAAGGTATCCATTTTGTGTACTAAAATATAATTATCCAACATATTTTATTTATAGGGACCCTAAATAATGCGTTTGATAAATGTAATTAAATAAGGTACTTAATTGATATAATTAAAGGATGTGATTATTTGAGAATTAATATAAAGAAATACATTTTACTAATAATGTGTATTTCCTTTTCCTTAAGCCTATTCGGATGTAAATATAACTTTAATAAAAGCATTTTCACCAAAAATAAACCAAGCAATTATTATTATACCAAGTTATTAATGAATGATTTATCTTCAGAGACACCTAAGGAACTTTATGCTCTATATATGAATTTTTATAAGAAAAAAGATTTTTCAAAGGAGGATTCAACTCTATTCGTCAATTTCTTTAATTCATTAACTAATACTAGCTTCATAGATAAGCCGACAAACTTACCTGCTAAACCATTATATAAAATATTTTTGACGTTTAGTAAAGACAAATACGTATTAAATATATATAACGAAAAATATATCTCCATATACCCCTGGGATGGTGATTACAAAATGGATTACATTGACACAAGTAAAATGTTCAAAGCTTATAACCTTTATGGCCTATGCAAATACCTTATACCTAAATAATGCATTTACTTTTTAAAGCAAAAATTATATTATTAAAGTAATAAAAAAGGAAATAAAAGCCTACTGCGCTTTTATTTCCTCTTTTATTTGAATCATAGTTTTATTCAAAATTGGATGCAAAACATATGGTGCTATATCACACATCGGTTCTATTACAAACATTCGCTCATGCATTCTCGGATGAGGCAATATTATTTCTTCTATCGAACTAATTACATCATCAAATAATAATACATCTAAATCTACTGTTCTAGGACCCCATCTTATAACTCTTTCCCTCTTTAATTCCTTTTCAATAGATAGGAGAAATCTTATAAGTTCTAATGGAGTTAAAAGTGTTTTCACTTCAATAACACAATTTAAAAAGTCTTCTTGATCTATATATCCCACAGGCTTCGTATTATAAAATTTTGATGTTTTTGTTATTTGGGTATTATAAGAATTATTTATAAGCTCTAAAGCACTTTTAACATTTTTATCCTTATCCCCCATATTTCCACCCACGCCAATATATGCAGTATGCCATTTTCTATCTATTTCTACAGCTGCATAAAGAAGTGGCCGTCCGATGGGAGCCCATGGTTTTTTTATTTTAACCTTCACTCTCTGAACTAAATCATAATTTAATAGTATGAATTCAGCTACCTTCTCTGTAGCTTTCTCTATTAAATCATAATTTTCCTTTTTAAATTCCTCTTCAACCTTGTGACAAAGCTCTCCATAATGAACAGTTTTTGTTATATCATCAGAAACTCCAGCCTCTCTTAAACTTAAAAACAGCTCTATAGAAATTAAAAATCGTTGTCCGAGTACCTTTTCCTCTTGAAAAACTCCATGATGAGCATAGACTTCTAAGTCTTTTATGTACATTTTATCCATAGTATTATCTCCTTTTTATATCTCATGTACAAATGTTTATCTAACTTTTACATATAACATCTGTTAAAACACAAACCCTTTTATTCTCTTTTATATCATGTACTCTTATAAATTCGCAGCCCTTCATTATCCCTATAGTTGTAGTTGCAAGTGTTCCCTCAAGCCTTTCGCTAGTATCTAGTCCCTGCTCAATTCCTAACATAGATTTTCTTGATGTTCCAAGGAGCACTGGATACCCTAAGCTTTTTAACTTTTCTAGGTTATTCATTGTTTTTAAATTATCCTCATAACTTTTAGCAAAACCAATACCTGGATCTAAAATAATATTTTCTCTCCTTACTCCAGCATCTAGAGCAATAATTATACTTTCACCTAAATCATTTATTATATCTTGCATTAAATTTTTATAGTTTTTATTATCACGATTGTGCATTAAGCAGCAAGGTACATTATACTTGGCAGCAACTACCGCAATATATGGGTCCATCTTAAACCCCCATATATCATTAATCATGTCTGCCCCAGCCTTTATTGCGAGCTCTGCAACTTTCCCTTTGTATGTGTCCACAGAAATAGGAATATCTAGCTGCTTCTTTAATTCCCTTATAATAGGGACTACTCTTTTAATTTCTTCTTCCTCGCTAACATCTTCATGACCAGGCCTTGTAGATTCTCCACCAATATCAATAATATCTACTCCCTCTGCAACCATTATCTTAGCACGGTTTATAGCTGCGCTGATCTCATTAAATCTACCCCCATCTGAAAACGAATCAGGAGTAACATTTAAAATCCCCATTATGTAAGTCCTTTTACCTATTTCAAAATCTTTATTCCCTATTATCATAAATTTCCCCCTAAAATTTTTTTTGCTTTATATAATCAGTTCTAATAATTTATCTTAAAATTCCTCTTGTCCAAAGGCCATTTACATCCCTCGCTTGCCTCACAATGGACACAATCTCTTGAAAGTTTATCACATTTATATAATAAATTACTCAAACCCTCAAAGCTTTCGGTGTCATTTCTATGGTTTCCTATAGCTTCTAAAATTTCATCTATTTGCTTATCACCATATTCACACTGGTTCAGTATTTCTTTAGCAATTAGTACACTCGCAATATTATGGGCTGTCCCATTTTCATATTGTTCTCCCCTACCTATATCATGCAAAAGTGCAGTTGTATAAATTATGTATTTGGGTATATTAAAATCATTTTCCAAACTAATTATATACATAATTCTTGCCACATCTAATAAGTGTTGCATATCATGTTTGCAGTATTTTCTGTTTTTTTCTAAGTCTTCTATTTTCCTTAAGTTATACTGAAATATATTATTTTTTATAATAAGATCTACTTTGTCATCTATTAAACTGTTATTTATGATTCCCACCCCTTTAAAGTAGCCTTAACCCTTGTATCTTTGTACGTATGTATCGTAATACCCTTTTATTTCAGATACAACTGTGCTTTGATTAAGAACCTTATCGTCAACTTTACTCACCTTCATTATACCCATAATACTATTAGTTATAAATACACCCTCAGCATCCACCAATTGATCATATGTAAACTCTCCTTCCTCTACAATTAATCCCATAGCTGATGAATTTTGAATAACGAACTCCCTCACAATACCTGGCAATAATCCACATTTAATTTTCGGTGTATATATAGTCTCATTCTTAACGAAGAATATATTACTTACAGCTCCCTCACTTAAAAATCCATCTGTATTTAAAAACAGAGCCTCATTATGCCCTTTATCTATAATAATACCTCGTTCAATTATATTTTCCACATAATTAAATGATTTAATATATGTCAAATTAGAATATGCATTTCGCCTAACTTCACTTAACCCTAATGAATATCCATTTTCATAGTCACTCTTCTTATACGGAATTTGCCTTGTAGTAATTATAGTATTCTTTTCAGATACCATAATTTTAAACACGCAATTTTTACAATTAAGCTTTAAAACAGCCTCATAAATTTCTTCCTGGGTAATTTTTTTATTTACTCCTAGTGTATTAAGCCCGCTGTTTAACCTTTTTATATGATTTGCAAGAAGAATTGGCTCTTCTTTGACAAGTATTGTCTCAAATGCTCCCCTACCGAAAAAAAATCCACTATCTAAAGATATCTTATCCTCGTTCTCTTCACCATTCATAAGTATCATAATACCCTCCTTTTTCGGTGCCACCCACGTGGCAAGTGGCAAGTTTCATTATTCTTTCTTTTCTAATTTATAGGACTCTCATTAATGCCCTCGCCTTATCTAGAGTTTCATCATATTCTGATTCTTCATTAGAATCCCAAGTTATACCTCCACCTACTCCGAAATAGGCTTTATTTCCCTTTATTAAAATTGTTCTAATAACTATATTCAAATCTACATTCCCGTCAAATCCCAAATATCCAAGAGCGCCCGTATATATATTTCTCCGCACAGGTTCTAATTCCTCGATAATTTCCATGGAACGTATTTTGGGGGTACCAGTTATGGAGCCTCCGGGAAAACATGCCTTAATGCATTCGATTGGACCTACTTCCTCTTTTAATTTACCTACGACTGTAGATACCAAATGAAAGACTGTACTATACTCCTCTAATTTAAAAAGCTGTGTTACTTTAACTGAATTTGGTTTGCAAACTTTGCTTAAATCGTTTCTTTCTAAATCAACAACATTTAAAAGTTCAGCTTTATCCTTTTCACTATTTATTAATATATTTTTATTTCTGTTGTCCTCATCTACATCTTTACCCCTTGGCATAGTTCCCTTTATAGGTCTAGTTTCTACCATTCTATCCTTTATGCTTAGAAATCTTTCTGGGGAAGAACATATTATATTAAAGTCCTCAAAATTCATAAAAGCAGCAAATGGTGCCGGATTTATATGTCTTAAATCTTTATATATTTCATATGCGTTTCGCTTTATGCTGCAACTATACCTTTGTGATAAATTTGTAATATATATGTCTCCACTTTTTATATAAGATCTTACCTTTGATAGAGTATTAATGTACTGACTTTTTTGAAAATCCGAAATAAATTCATTCTTTATGTCTCCCACTTTTTCATATCTAACTTTATTACCATTTTGTATACGGCCTTTTATATCGTAAATACTGTCTTTCTGAGATTTAAGTATTCCTAGTGCAGATATATAAGTGTTTTTTTTAAGATTATCTATAATAATTATATTATCATAAAAGTTATAACAGCAATGAGGTATATCTATATCTTCCTTTGCTATATTCGGTAACTCTTCAAGTTCCCTGCCTAGGTCATATGAAAAATATCCCATACCACCAGCCACAAATGGTAATTCTGTATTGTTTTCTATATGATACTCTTTTAGAATCTTATTTAGCTCTTCAAATGTATTCCCTGCATATGCTTCACCAAAAGTATTACACATACCATTTTTACTTTTAAATTTAAAAAAACAATTAACTCCTATAAAAGAATATCTTCCTAATGTTTCTTTATCCCTAACACTATCTAATAATATAGTATCAAGATTTTCTTTAAATAAAGAATATATATCAAAACCATCAAGTTTAGTGTGTACTTTTTCAATTGTCAGTTTCATTTCTTCTCCTTAACCTTTAACTAATTTGTTTTGACTTCTAACTTCCTTAATAAAATTTTCAAGAATTTCATGTCCATACTGCGTAAGCTCAGCTTCTGGGTGAAATTGTAATCCTTCTATAAAATAATTTTTATGTCTTATTCCCATTATAACTCCATCATCAGTTTCACTAGTAATTTCTAATACCTCAGGTAACGAATCTCTTTCCACTATTAATGAATGGTACCTTGTAACCTTCATTGGACTCTTTATATCTTTAAAAATATATTTTCCACTATGTTTAATTACAGATACCTTCCCATGCACAGGTTCACGTCCAGGCACGATTTTGCCACCAAACACCTTAGCAATAACCTGATGGCCTAAACATATCCCCAAAATAGGTATGTGCCCTTTAAATTTTTCTACTATCTCCATGCATTTCCCTGCATATTCTGGAGATTTTGGGCCTGGCGAAATAATTATTCCTTCTGGTTTAATTCTCTTTATATCTGCTAAGGTAATCTTATCATTTCTATATACCAATACCTTCTCACCTAATTCTTCAAAATATCTAACTAGGTTATATACAAATGAATCATAATTATCTATCATTAAAAACATAAACGATCTCCTATTCTATTATAATTACCTATTATATCAAATAATTTACACAAAATCATTAGTAATAAAATATTGAAAGTCACTAATATACTTTATAGTCACCCAAATACAATTCCTTTGATAACTAATAATAATTATTATTTATAACAAACCCCTTTTAATATAAGTAAAGATTGGTTAAAATGGTACTATGTTAAACAATAAATTCGAGGTGATTATATGTACAACAGAGGTGATTTCCATCTTCATACAAATGCATCTGATGGAAAACTAAGTCCTAAGGAATTAATTCACGAGGCTTCTTTAAATGGATTAGATATTATTGCAATAACTGATCATGACACTACTTTAAATGTCGAGGAAGGAATTAGAGAAGGTATAAATAATAATATAAGGGTAATACCTGGTATAGAATTATCTACAGTTCATAATAATGAAAGCATCCATATTCTTGGATATTTTAAAGACGATGAATATAAAAATTTAGATTTTCAAAATTTTTTAAAAGATATAGATGATTTTAGAGTATTTAGAGGCAGAAAAATAGTAGAAAATCTAGATCTATTTTTCAAAATAAAATTAGACTACCAAAAGGTTCTAGATCAGGCAAAAGGGGTAATAGCTAGGCCACATATAGCTAAAGCCATAATTGATGCTGGCTATAAATATGATTGGAACTATATATTTGATACTTTTCTTTCAAACGATAGCCCTGCATATGTGCACATTAAAAGAATTCCAACAGCTGATGGTATAAGCCTATTAAAGAAGGTTAACGCATTAGTTGTACTTGCACATCCAGTTTTAATTAAAAAAACTTCTATAGATGAGATGTTAGGATTTGATTTTGATGGTATTGAAGCAGTTTATCCAGTAAACACAAAAAAACAGAAATCGCTCCTAAAAGCAAAAGCTAAAGAATACAACAAATTTGTTACTGCCGGTTCAGATTTTCATGGAATTTCAACATCTGACACTGGTCATGGCCTTGTTGGATGCGTTTCCTTAAGTAATGAAGAACTAGCTATCTTTGTAAATAAACTAGAATCATAAAAGGAGATGTTTTCACATCTCCTTTTTTCATTTTACTAAGCTTCTATTAAAAATGCTTCGTAAGCTCTACATGCTTCATAGATATCTGCTTTACTTGCAATTTCCCATGGTGCATGCATATTATGAAGAGCAACTCCTGAATCAATAACCTGCATACCATACTCAGCTAATATATAAGCTATAGTACCTCCACCGCCTTGGTCTACTTTTCCAAGTTCTGATGTCTGCCATGTTATATTATGTTTTTCCATTATGCCTCTAAGCTCTGCAATAAATTCTGGATTTGCATCATTGCATCCGCTTTTTCCACGAGCTCCAGTATATTTGTTTAAAACTATACCTTTGCCAAAATATGCAGAATTACGTTTCTCCATAACTGATGGAAACGTTGGGTCATATGCAGCAGTTACGTCTGAAGACAACATTTTTGAATTCGCAAGTGCCCTTCTTACTTTTAACTCACTGTATTTCCCGAGTAAATTAACAACTTCAGCTACTGTGTTTTCAAAGAATTTTGATTGCATTCCAGTTGCGCCAATACTTCCAACTTCTTCTTTATCAACAAGTAAAACTATACATGTTTTGTCTGTTTGCTTCATGTTCATTAATGCTTCATATGAAGTATATGCACAAACTCTATCATCATGTCCATAAGCCATAACCATACTGCTATCTAGGCCATAATTCCTAGCCCGACCTGCAGGTACTACTTCTAATTCTGATGATACAAAGTCTTCTTCATCTATACCATATTTATTATTTAAAAGTTTTAAAATATTTAACTTTACTCTATTTTTAGCATCTTTATCCTTTATTGGTATACTTCCCATAAATACATTCAAATCTTCGCCTTCAATAGCTTTATCTAAAGTTTTTTTCATTTGATCTGCAGATAAGTGAATTAGAAGATCCGAAATTCCAACTACTGGTTCTTTTTCATCTTCTCCTATTACTACATTTACCACTGTTCCGTCTTTCTTAACTACAACACCATGTATAGCAAGAGGCAAGGTAACCCATTGGTATTTTTTAACACCACCGTAGTAATGTGTTTTAACTAATGCTAAATCTGAATCCTCATATAGTGGATTGGGTTTTAAATCAAGTCTTGGTGAGTCAATATGAGCACCTAAAATTTTAAAACCCTTTTCAATAGGCTCAGACCCGATTAAAAATAATGCTAAAGTTTTTCCCATGCTACTTGCATAAACTTTATCACCAGCTTTTAATTTAGTACCCTCGTTTATATAAGTATCAATATTTTTATAACCATTTTTTTTAGCAAGTGTAATAAACTCTGTTACACATTCTCTTTCAGTTTTGCATTTTGACATAAAATCTATATAATTATCCGATAATGTAAATACTTTTTCGAGATCATTTTTATTATATTTGTCCCAAGCTACTTCATATGTTTTTTCTAAACTTTTAACATCTGACATTTTTACTACCTCCATACAATAATTACTTTTCGTATCTACTATACTACTAAATTTTACCTTGGATTGCAAATATTAAATCTATTTTGTTATTTGCTTTTCACTATAATTATTAGTTAATCAACACGTGCTTTAGTTACTTCCTCTATTCTCATATTTATAGTTTCCACAGGGGTTATCTTAGAATTTAAGCTATATATATAATTGGCTGCGGCAGCTTCAATAATAACTGCTATATTTCTCCCCGGCCTAACTGGCAACGTTATTTTCCTTAAATTCACACTTAGTATATCCATAAATTGATTATCAATACCAAGCCTATCATATTCCTCGCTCTCGTTCCACTGAGTAAGCGAAATAAGTAAACTAATAGTCTTAGTATTTAAAACTGAACTCATTCCATAAATTGCTGGAATATCTATTATTCCCATACCTCTTACTTCAAGCATTCCAGAGGTTATGTAAGGGCATCTTCCTAGTAACACACCATCAACTTCTTTTATGTCTACTGCATCATCTGCAATCAACCTATGGCCTCTCTTTATTAATTCTAAAGCACATTCACTTTTACCAATTCCACTTTCCCCAGTTACTAATATTCCTATACCATAAACATCTAATAGGACACCATGAAGCCTTGTTTCTGGCGCTAACTCTGCATCTAGGTAATTAGTAAGTTTACTACTAAATCTTGTAGAAATTGATTTTGTTCGTAAAAGCCATTGACCATTTTCCTCTGCCGCCTTAATGAGTTCCTTATGCGGCTGCAAATCTCTAGTCAATATAACACAAGGCGTTTCCAATTTGAAATATTTATTTAATCGTTTCTGCCTAAGGTCCTCTTCCATACAATCTAAAAAACTCCACTCTGCCATGCCTATTAGTTGCACCCTTTTATTACCAAAATATTCATAAAAGCCGGCAATTTGTAATCCTGGTCTATTAATATCACTAACATTAATTAACTTTCCCTTACCACCCTCTACCAAAACTTCTAAACTAAAATGTTCTATTAGCTCCTCTATGGTAACAGCCAAAATAATCCCCCCATTCCTAATAATTTATTGTTTATATTATACTTTTTTAATTGTATCTAGTTGCGCACGGAAATTTCTTTTAACATTATCAATATACTTTTGTCTTAATTCTTTTTGCTCTAATATTTCTTCATCCGTAAGCTTTTCTTCTTTACTTTTCTTATAAAGATAATTTATCCTGTTAGTTAATTCATCTGTATTAATAATACCACCCCTCTATTATTTTTGACCTATTTTATTATATTAAAATATTTTATGCATAACTAGTAGCTATCAAACATATTCTACTTTTTATGATTGTATTACAAAAACTTTAAGACTTTTTTCGTCATTTACATATTATTCCATGTAGCTTTTTTCAACACCTACATGCTTTATAATGTTATTTTTTACCATTTCTTTATCGTGTATTTCATAAGATTATAGTATATTTTGTAATTTATTACATTTTAATGACTAACATTAAATTTAACATACTTAGAATAATATGGTATTATGTACTTGCTTCACAAATACATAGATAAGGAGAAATACATGAATCTTAAATTGAAAATCATAAATAAAGAACTAGAATCATTAAGAGCATTGTTACATTTTTTACTAAATCATAAGAAACCAACTGATAAAATGGTTGTATGCTGCAGTCAGCAATTAGATGAAGTTATAGTTAAATATCAAAAAGTTAAAGCTACTTGTAAGAAAGCAGCTTAACACATCTACTTTTTGGTACAAGCATAAATTTAGAAATCTAATTCAAGCAAGATATCATCAGTATCAATATCTGATTCTTTACCATAAAAAACTACAGCGAATTCATTGAATTCATATGCATCCTCGGATATATCACAGCCAATGAATTCGTATTCAATTTCCATATTTTCAGCGCATTCTTCCATAATATCTTCAACATTATCTGCTGAAATATCACTTAAATAAGGAAGAAAAAATTCTTCATACCAATCTTCTTTTTCTTCTTTGAAATTGCCTTCATCATCTGCATAAGTTGTAGCTGCCTCAATTTCTGCCTCATCATAATAATATTTGAATTTAAGAGCTATGGTTCCTTTTTTATATTGAATTTCAGCTATATCACTTAAATCATTTTTGCTTAAAAAATTTACTATATATTGTTTATTCAAATATATCGCCTCCATACATCATTCTTTATAAAAAAAAAGAAAGATTTCACTATGAAAGTGAGATTTTCTTTTTTATTATATAACTTTGTAAACTAATATTTATTAGTAATTATTTATTTAAAATCTCTAAGTACTTCTCTACGAACCTGTCAGCTTGTTCAAACTCTTTTTTGTCTGGTACAAATTTGAACTTAAGTCCTTCCTCTACAACTTTAAATTTCAAAGATTTTAATCTTTGTGTAAGCATAGGAACTCCCTCACCACTCCATCCATATGAGCCGAAAGCTGCTGCAACTTTACCTTTGTTAGTTATTGGGCATACAAGTGATAAAACATCCCATGCAGGCTTTACCGCATCTTGATTAATGGTTGGTGATCCAATCATAATACCAGATGCTTTTTCAACCAATGATACAATATCAGTTAGTTTCATAGATGTAATTTCATGAGCCTCGGCCTTTACACCCGCATCGTTAATTTTTTTAGCTATATATTTTCCCATCTCTTCGGTATTATGATAAGCGGAAATATAGAATATTTGAATGTTTTTTTCTTTTATTTCATAAATTTTAGCCCATTGTCTATAAAGATCTATGTACATCTTAACATCATTTACATGCACAGGTCCGTGGCTTGGTGCTACTATATCTATTTTTAAATTTTCAATTTTATCAAGTCCTGAATTTACGAATTTCTTAAAAGGTCCCATTATAACCTCAAAATAATATTTCATCTCATCAAAATAATCACCAGAGCAAGCATCCGTTATACAATTAGTTGGTGAATAATGACAACCCATTACATCACAAGTAAACAATATTTTTTGTTCCTTAACATATGTAAACATTGTATCAGGCCAATGTAAATTAGGTGCTGATATAAATTGTAATGTGTTTTTTCCTAATGATAACTCTCCTACTGCTGGCTGGCTAATAAATTCTTTATTCATAATTTCTTTTAAATAAATTATAGCAGCTTTTGATGCAACAACAACAGCTTCTGGATAAACTTCTAAGAGTTTGCTTAAAGAACCACTATGATCAAGTTCAGTGTGTTGAACAATTATATAATCAACTTTTTTTTCTCCAATAACGCCTTTTATCTTACTTAAAGATTCATCAAGAAAGCCATTTTTAACGGAATCTATTATAGCTATCTTTTCATCATCTATTAAATATGAGTTATATGTAGTTCCTTTTTTTGTTTCCATTATAATATCAAATACCTTGAGCTTTGGGTCATTTACCCCAATCCAATAAATATTGTCTTTTAATTTTGTTGTTTCCATCTTAAAAATCCTCCTCAAACTTCTCTCAGTAGATAATTATTACCTTTTCTATTTATCTACATAATTATATGCTTCTTATTATAATTTATTTTACCACATTTCCCAACTCTGTTCAACTAATAATGGTTATTAACTAGCATATATTTTGTATATAAGAAAATACTTCTTTTAAATAGTTTGTCATTTAAATATTATAATATTCTCTAGAAATTTTTTTAATAGTTTTTATTTTAAAAACCATCTAATGCCCAAAATGCTTAATAATATTATTATTGTGTCATATACTTTAATAGAATGAATTTTCAGGAGGGATCTATGAATATTTTAATAACTGGTGCAAATGGTAATATAGGAACTTATTTATGTAACGTATTGTCAAAATCACATACTGTATATGGATTAGATAAAACTGAGCTTAACATAGTAGACAAAATAAGTACTGAAAAAACCTTAAATTTACTAAAACCGGATGCTGTAATCCATACTGCAGCCATAACTAATAAATATATTTGTGAATACAATGAGGCCTTAGCATATGATGTAAACACTGTAGGAACATTAAATATTGCCAATTGCTGTAATGCCCTTAATATACCCCTAGTATACCTCTCTAGCACAGATGTATACGGCGATAGTACTTCAATACCTTACAGAGAATTTGACGAATGCGCCCCAATAAATGCATTTAGCAAGAGTAAACTTGGTGGAGAAGCATTAATTCAAACTATTTGCCAGAAATATTTTATTATTCGCAGTTCAACTATATTCGGTGGCAATGATTGTTTTGTTAGAAAACTCATAAATGGAAAACATACAGCAATTTATCTATTTTCAAATCCAACTCTTTGTGTAACTTATATTGAGGATTTAACTTTAGCTATCCAAGGATTATTAGGAACTGATAAATATGGGGTATATAACTATACTAATGAGGGTTGTATATTAAAATCTAAACTAATAAATAGCATAATAGAATTTGGTAATCTAAATGTCCCTTTAGTTGTAAGTTCAGACAAGCTTTTATCTAATCTCATTCGTGAGCCCAAATATACTTGCACAGATAATTCGCATATAAAAGAAGCTTTGGGTATTGATATCGCTCCTTGGGATGATAGACTTCGCGAGTATATCAATAAATGCCTTAAAGTTTAAATAATCAGTTTTTCTTAGATTTTACAAAAACAAAAGTATATATTGCTCTAGATGCTTTCACTTCACCTTGTAATTCTAAAATTTATTTTATTTTCAGTTGCTAAAACCCGCAAACTCGCTTTGCTCAAACATGCGGTTTTCTTACACAACTTCAAATATAATAAATTAAGAATTATTAAGGCTTGTTCAAACGCATTTTACGCAATATATACTTTTGTTATCATAATCAAAGAAAAATATAGTAATGTAACTGATATTCTAATATCTATGTTAAATTTTCTGTTTCAAGTTCTTTTGCAATGCACAGATGAAAATTTGATACTTTAATTATTAACTAAGTTCTTCATGCTTAAATCTAGAACCCTACATGAGTGAGTTAATGCCCCTACAGATATATAGTCTACTCCACAATTTGCAACTTCGAGTATATTGTCTAATGTTATGTTTCCAGAGGCTTCCACTAGGGCTTTATTATTAATTATCTCTACGGCTTTTTTCATAGTTTCATTGTCCATGTTATCTAACATTATAATATCTGCTTTTACTTCTAAAACCTCACTTATTTGATTTAAAGATTCAATTTCAACTTCGATCCTTTTAACAAAGGAAACATTTTCACGTATAATGTTTACCGCCTTCCTTATTCCCCCAGCTGCACTTATATGGTTTTCTTTTATCAATACACCATCTGAGAGATTATATCTATGATTATAACCTCCACCAACTTTTACCGCATATTTTTCAAATATTCTCATACCAGGTGTAGTTTTTCTTGTATCAAGGACTTTCACTCCGGTGCCAACTAATTTATCCACATATGTTTTTGTTAACGTAGCAATACCACTCATTCTTTGTAGATAATTTAATGCAGTTCTTTCTCCTGTCAATATATTTTTTGTTTTTCCTCTTAATTTTGCAATATACTCTCCACTGTAAACTAAATCTCCATCTTTTTTAAAAAACTCTATATTTACCTCTCCTAGTATTTTAAAAATCCTCTCAAATACACAAAGTCCAGCTATTACTCCATTCTCTTTGACTATTAAATCAACACTACAATTACACTCATCACTTATAATAAATTCTGTTGTAATATCATTTTGAGGTACATCTTCTGTTATAGCATCTATAATTAATTTATCAATAATTAACCAATTCATTCCTTATCTCATCTCCCATTTCTTTAAATTTATTTAACACTACAGCCTTATTAATTTCGCTATAATCACTAAGACTTTTTATACTGTTTATGTCATCACAATTTAATTTAGTAATCCTGAAAATAGACTTATTTATAAATCTTGAAGCCCTTCTAGAAAAAACTAAAGCTTCTAACAATGAATTACTTGCCAACCTATTTGCTCCATGCACACCTGTGCAACTTACCTCACCACATGCAAACAAATGATCCATAGATGTTTTAGAATCTAGGTCAACAGCTATTCCTCCCATATGATAATGTTGAACCGGTGTTACTGGGATTTTATTTTTTGTAATATCTATACCACACTCTAAACATTTTTTATAAATACCTGGAAACCTATCTATAATATATTCCTTTCCTTTAAACGAAATATCTAAAAAAACATAAGGTTTCTTACTTTTTTCTTCCTCATTATAAACTGCTTTTGCAACCACGTCTCTTGGTAAAAGTTCATCCACGAATCTTTCCCCAAGCTCATTTAGGAGTTTGGCACCTTCCCCCCTTAGTGACTCTGATATAAGAAATTTCTCACAATTAACCTTATCATCATATAAAGCAGTTGGGTGAAATTGCACATAGTTTAAATCCGAAGTTTTAATATTATGCCTTAATGCAATAGCTATTCCATCCCCGGTTAATCTTCGCCTACTAGTCGAATTTTTAAATAGTCCTCCAATTCCCCCTGTAGCTAAAATTGTTTCCCTAGAATATATGTTTATTCTTTCTTTACCTCTAATCGCTGTGCCACCGAAACATATATTATCTTTAGTAATAAGGTCAAGTAAAGTAGTGTTTTCAAATATTCTTACATTTTTTTTATTTTTAAGTGCCGCGAGTAAAGATAAAAATAGTTCTTTTCCAGTTTCATCTTTGGTATGCACAATTCTACTAGTGCTATGTGCCCCTTCCTTTGTATACTTAAAATTTTCATTTACTTTGTCAAAATGTGCTCCAAAATCAACTACCTCATTTATATTATCTATTGATTCATATACTAAAGTTTTTACTGCTTCCATAGAATTTTTATATTTTCCTGCTTTTAAAGTATCTTGAACAAATAAATCAAAATCCTTTTCATCTTTAGCCACCGCTATTCCACCTTGTGCTAATGAAGTATTGCATTTATCTACAGACTCCTTAGTTATTAAAAGTACATTTAGATCTTCGTTTAGATTTAATGCAGCATACAAACCTGCTGCCCCCGTTCCAACTATTAATACATCTACAGATATATTCATAATATCACCTCACCATTTCATGCATAGCACTTAAACATTTGTGCGCTGCTTGTCTTATATTTTCATCTAATGTTACTACATATTGCTTATTAAGTAGACTCTCATAAACATCCTCTAGGGTAGTTTTCTTCATACTACAACATGTCATAGGAGATTTTGGAGTTATAAATTGTTTATTCGGATTTTTATTTTTAAGTTCATAAAGTATACCTTCTTCTGTTACAACCATATACTTTTGACATGTATCGTCAGTAGCAAATTTAATTATTTCCCCTGTGCTTCCTATAAAATCAGCTAATTTTCTAATTTCCCTATTACACTCAGGATGCACTAAAATCTTAATATCTTTATCTGAATTTTTAACATTAATAATTTCCTTAGCATCAACAAATTCATGTACGCGGCAAAAGCCATTCCAAAATATCATGTTCTTAACATGAGCTTTTTCATTTATATAATCACCTAGGTTTTTATCTGGTATAAATATTATTTCATCACTATTTAATTTATTTACTATTTTTAATGCATTTGAAGAAGTACAACATATATCACTTTCTGATTTTACTTCTGCCGTTGAGTTTATATAACATATAACCTTTGCACCCGGATGTTGTTTTTTTAGTTCTCTAACATCTTCTCCATTAATCATATCTGCCATAGTACAACCTGCGTCACTATTAGGTAATAGCACTGTTTTTTCCGGTGATAGTATTTTTGCACTCTCAGCCATAAACTTTACTCCGCAAAATACTATGGTTTGCTCGCTACATTCTTTGGCTATTTTACTAAGATAATAAGAATCCCCCACGAAATCAGCAATCTCTTGAATATTATCATTTTGATAATAGTGTGCTAGAATTATAGCGTTTCTCTCTGCTTTTAATTTCTGAATTTTTTCTTTTAACTCCTGCATTACTTATACACCTCTCTTTTTATATGTATATACTACTGTATATACATCGTTCTTCTATACCATAGTATCATTTGTGTAATAAGATATCAATCGCTAATAAAATAAAAAAACATACCCCCTGATATCAAGAGATATGTTTTTTATAAAATTTTTCTAATAAGCTTTCAAAATTATTTTTCAGTTAATTCATGTGTTTCTTCAGCTCTAGACATATACATTATTCCGTCTAAGTGATCAATTTCATGACAAAATGCTCTTGCAAGTAATCCTGTAGCATTATAAGTAACTGGTTTCCCTTTAATATTAATTCCTACAACAGTAACATCTGTTGGCCTGTAAACTTCACCCTCGTATCCTACATAACTTAAACATCCTTCATAATCCTTCTCATTTCCAGATTGAGCCGTTATTCTAGGATTTATAATAACTATTGGCTCTGCCTCTTCTTCTCCTAAATCAATTAGGACCACCCTTTTTAGAACACCTATTTGAGGTGCAGCAAGACCTATTCCATTGCCCTCATAAAGAGTATCCATCATATCATCAACTAAATTTAGAATCTTTCTATCTACTTTTCCAACCTTTTCACAAATTGAATTAAGACGTTTGTCACCATATTGTAATATTTCTCTAACCGCCATTTACCTTCTCCCCTTTTTTGTGTTAGTACTGTCAGACTCACAAAATTTTATTTTAATATTTTTTCTTCATTAATGAAATAAGATATATCCTTTATGTTTTCAGCTTCACTCGTATCAAAAATTAGATAAAATTCGCCTTCACTTATTTGTCCATTGTCCAAAAACTTAATAATATCTATCTTAAAATTTTCTAAATGATAATCCGTATATGGTAGTTCTATATCACCTTTTCTTTGTGACTCCTTTAGATATCTTTCAAAATTTTTACTAGGATCTCTTAAAAGAAAATTAGGCATATATTTTTTCTTATTAAATTCCAAATAATCAAACTTAACAATTTCTTTTAAAATACTATTATCTAAATTGAGATGTTCATCATTAAACTCTAAAAACACTTTATAATAATCCACAGATGATATACTTCTACTTAGATATCCTTTATCATAAAAAAACGTACCTAGGCTTAAATAAAAATCAAATACATTCTCAAACTTAGGGATAAAGTATTTTAATATAGTTTTAAATTTACGAGAATTATAGTATTTATCCACTACCTCTTCAACTCGTTTTAAAAGAATAATTTCTTCATAACTTATATCGCTTGTCTTTAAGATCTCATAAGGTGGATATGGAGCATATACCATTCCCCATTTTTCCACTTCATCCTTCATAGGGGCCCCTTTTAATATCTTAAGGAATCCAAGTTGTATTTCATCCGGCTCTATTGTGTATAAATCATTAAAAGACTTCTTAAATGATTCAAGATTTTCTCCTGGCAGTCCCGCAATTAAATCTAGATGTTGTTTTATATTACCATACTTATTTAGCTGAGCGACCTGTTTTTTTATATCCTCAAAAACTACAAATCTGTTTATATTTTTTAATACTTCATTATTTGTAGTCTGCACTCCAACTTCAAATTGGAACCTACCCTTAGGAGCTTTTTCTAAAAGTTTAAGTTGCTTATCATTTAGTATATCTGCTGAAATTTCAAAATGAAACGTGGTTTCGGTATCTATACTCATTAAATATCCCCAGATACCCATAGCGAATTCATCGCTACAATTAAAAGTTCTATCAACAAATTTTATGAGTTTCACTTTTTTATCTATTAAAAATTTTAAATCCCTTTTAACCCTTTCTAAATTCATGAACCTAACTCCACGTATAGTTGAAGAAAGACAGTATTTGCAGTTGAATGGACATCCCCTTGATGATTCAAAATATATTATTTTATTGTTTAAATCATCATCCTTAGTATAGGGGAACACAATGTTATTTATGTCCATAAGTTTTCTTTTTCCCCCATAAAATATTTCTCCATTTTCTTTGTAGTACAAGCCTTTAACACCTTTTAGGCTATTATTCCCTATCATACATTGTATAAACTCTCTAAATGTTTCTTCTCCTTCTCCCTCAATTAAATAATCTGATAAACTATCTTTTAAATAATTCTCACTATCAAAGGATACTTCTGGTCCTCCATATAACAATTTTATATTATTATCTATGAGTTTGATTAAATTAGATATCTGTTTAACATAGTATTTATTCCATATGTAACAAGATAAAACTACTATATCTGCTTTCTCTGATATAATTTCTTCAACAATTCTTTCTACTCTATCATTTATAGAAAACTCTCTTATAAGAGACTCATAAGAGAGGTCCTCAGTAAAGGCTTTTAAATATCTAATTGCAAGGTTACTATGCGTAAACCTCGAATTTATTCCAACCAACAATACTTTCATTTTTAATTCCTTCCTTAACTCATCTATTTTGTACAGTATACAATATTAGTTTGCATAAAAGCAATTATATCCTAGTTGCTTTTATTATTAAGCAATAGATTTCACATTAAATGAATTTTGTAATAATACAAAAAAATCAAAAGCCTTACTGGACAACTCAAAGATATGTCCAGAGAGGCTAATAAATCTTTAACAATGTCTATAGTTTTACTTTAATCTTTCCTTTTGCTTTTCTTTTTGCATATCATATAGTAGACATTGTCTGAATTTTTTAATGTTAGCACCTTAAAATATGGTTCTAAAATTCTCATTGTATTATCTTTAGAACTATTTTTAAATATATTTAAATCTCTTAGATTTATTTGTTTTGTACTTTTATCTGGTAACACAATTTTAATTTCCTTAGTAAAAGTTTTAGCAATTCCTTTATCAATATCCCAAATATATAACAATCCATCAACTTTTAAATATTTATATATATCTTGTACCAATTTTCTTTTATTATATGTAAGTTTTATATCACTTAAAGTGAAAAATAATGCGCAAGTATCATATACGCCTTCCTCTATTGCCTTCTTTTCCACTTTTCCTTCTACATAATCTACACTACTACTATCATCAACGTACTCTTTGTATATATTATATATGATACCATGATTAGAAAACCCTATATCTAATAGATTTCCTTTAAAAATCTCCTTTTCTAAATTTAACAAAACCTCCTTCTTCAATTGTTATCCCCCTTCTTGTATAATTTTTATAAATACTTATTTAAAATCTATTCTCCAAAAACAAAATAATCCCTCTAAAATAAAGGAATTATTTGTAAAATTATTTGTAAATTTCATTATAGAAATTTAACATTAAGCCCGCAGTAGTCTTTTGTGCTCTCTGCACTATAAGCGTAGATACTTTTCTATATCGCTCTTCCTTGTTTTTTATATGCACATGTGAAATATAAGTGTCACTTGCAAATGTTGCGTTGTTTTTTATATAATCTTCTATATTATCCTGCTTAATTATTTCATTGAAAATAGGGAACGAATAGTCACTCATTAATCTACCTATAATCCAAAGTTCAAAATTTCTATGATTTTTAAGTAGTTTATTGTTAACATGTTGAGGAACAGTTGCATCCTGAATCAAATGGCACGCTGCTCCAAAATAAAACATTGCTTGCCGTAGATCACCAGCTTCTACAAACCTTAACGCACATTTGTAGTATTTGTTAAATTCTGTTAATGCATTCGAAAATCCATATAACCCTGTACCCGTAATGTGATGATAAAAATGATTTGAGCTCTTAAAATCTTGGTCTGCCCAAGTAACCCCATTGTTTAATTCTTTTACATAACTTTTGTAAAAAGTATGAACTTCACGGTATCCCTTATTTTTTAATATCTCTATAGCTTGAATATTAATAAATTTGTGAACAATACAATGAGTTTTCATGATTCTTTTTTTAATTGGATTTATTGTTACCATTAAGCCTTTTAAAGTTTTCCCATATGTAGCTTCAAATTGTTTCTTCAACCTGTTCACCTCTCAATTTAGTATACGCTAAATATACTTTAAAAACATGTTTAATTTTACCATGATAATATATTCTTACTATATTCTAGTCTTTTTTTCTTAAACCAACAAGTATGACCACTATTAAAGTTATAACTATTGTTAACAAAAAGTAATAAAACTCATGTTTTCCGCTGTTTATGTTATTATATTGATCTTTTTCCATACTAATTAAATATCCATTTTTAGAATCTAATATTATTAAATTATCAAAAAATTTCATGCTAGATATATATGTTCCCTTTGCAAAATTTACTTTTTCCTTAAGTGCACTGTTTTTGTTTAAACTATATATACT
Organism: Clostridium estertheticum; assembly: GCF_026650985.1. Lineage (GTDB taxonomy): Bacteria > Bacillota > Clostridia > Clostridiales > Clostridiaceae > Clostridium_AD > Clostridium_AD estertheticum_C. Next base: position 229,820 of record NZ_CP086239.1, on the reverse strand, counting down.
ATTATCATTCTTTTCATAAAAATATATACAATCTTTATCCCCGAGTTTTCCTGCCCTGTCTATTGCCAAACTTATTAAGCTACCCACCGATTTATGTTGGTATATTGGTGCAGGTGGATTTATTGTAGGGTGATTATCTAGAATAGCTGGTATAGTCTTATTAAACGAATCTCTAAATTTTGGTGAGCTTATTGGATCACCTCCAGAGTAATCTGGAAACCCATACCATGCATTTTTTTTGATTTGATAAATATAATCACTATCACCTTTCACTGGTCTTAATCCTCTATCCTCCATTCCTCCAACTGTAACTAATACTTTGCCCTCACTATTAAAATCTATCCCCATCATATTTCTTATGCCCCAAGCAAAGTTTCCTTGCGCACCAGTTTTTAAATTGTAAATTATTATTGATGAATTTCCAATTACATGCTCCGTTATAATTTGTCCCTTTATATTTCTAGTTTGATATGCAACAAATGCTCCTGTTTTTATCCCTGCGAAGTCCATTCCTTTTATAGTTACACTCTTTGGAGTAATATCATGGTTTTGAGGATAATTATCTAACCACTTATTGTCGAGTCCAACTACCCCAGAATTTGTAGCTGAACCTATAGTAACAAATAAGTAATCCCCATTAATTCGAACCAAACTACTATTATAATCTCCATAATTCGGTATATTTTTTATTATTTCTTTATTTTCCTTTGATATTAAATTATATGAATAAACATTTGTACCGGAAGCGTAATACAATATTTTATTATTGTAATCTAAGCTAGTTATATTTAACTTCTTATTTATGAATATATTATACGCTTTACCTGACTTATCTATGTACTCTATTCTATCCTTAAAAGCAATATAATAATTCCCCTCATCATCTTTGGTAAAATCCACTGAATTACTTAATCCTTTATATAAAATTTGTGTTTTAATACCTCCATCTTTCACCGTAACCCTATATTCTTTAAAAGAGCTTCTCAATGAAAATAGTGCAAAAGCCATCAAAGCTAAAATAATTATAAATCCAATGGTCTTTTTCATACTTCTCCCCCTAAATTATAAATCTCTAATCTATATATATTTATATAAGTTCGCGTATATGTAAAAATTATATTACATTTGTATATTTAATTGTTATCCATAATCAAATGCATTTAGAATATAATCGTAAAACTTAACATATTAATTATTAATAGTTGTAATATATTTAAGTTTAACCGCAGGGAGGACCCTTTATGATAAAAGACGATTTCTACAGAGATTCAATAATACTTACGGTTTCAAATTTGGTTGCTGGCATATTAAGATTTATGTTTTCAATTTTGCTCTCAAGAAAGTTAGGTGCAGAAGGTATGGGCTTATATAGCCTTGTAATGCCCATATATGATTTATTCACTTGCCTTATTTGCGGTGGTATGGTAACAGCTATTTCAAAAGAATCTTCCTCCTATTATGGAATAAATGATTACGGTAACCTTAACAAATCTATACATACTGCATTAGTTTTTGATTTTGTTTTAGCTATATTTGTAACAATTTTAGTATTTTTTCTCTCACCGTATATCAGTACATATATAATAAAAGACCAAAGAACACTATACTCCCTTTGGGTAATTTGTCCCGCATTAATTTTTGTTGCCCTATCCTCTATATACAAGGGATACTTTTATGGCATTTCTAATGTTAAAGTACCTGCAATAATAGACATCGTTGAAAAAACTGCAAGAATGGCTATAATACTTGGGCTAATAAATTTCTTTGCTCTAACAAATGTAACTACTACAGTAACTGCTACATACATTTCTTTGTCAATTGGAGAACTTATAAGTTTTATTCTTCTATATGTATTTTATGAAAAGAGCAAAAATAAATTTAAGGTAATTATAAAAAAGACCGAAGGAAGAGGTCAACTTTTATTTAATGTTCTTATTGTTTCATTTCCCTTGTGCCTAAATGGTTTTTTAAACACTGTAATTTCAGCACTATCAACCCTAATTGTTCCGGGCAGGCTAGTCCAAGCTGGAATAGAATATACCGAAAGTTTATCTTTAATTGGTAAATTTTCTGGTATGGCTATGAGTATTGTGTTCTTCCCTTTTATTATTGTGATGTCAATGTCTACCATGTTAACTCCAGACATTTCTAAAAGTATAAGTAAAAATGATTATAACGCTTTAGAAAATAGAATCCACGAAGTAATCAAAATTTCTTTTTTACTAGGAATTTCAACTATGATAATATGCTTATGTATAGGATCTTCTCTTGGAAAATTGTTTTTTAATAGATATGACCTAGGTATCTATATCCGGCTTGCAGCGTTAAGTGCACCCTTCATGTATATGTCTGGATCAACCTTTGGAATTTTAAATGGACTTGGCAAACAAAAAGCTCTCCTAATAAATTCTGTATTAACCTCTATTGTCGAATTAGTCTTGCTTTATATACTCCTTGGCATTCCAAGTATAAATATTTTAGGTTACGGCATCGCTCTCCTTATAAGTTCTATTTTAAGCGCTATAATGAATATTGTATCAATCGAAAGATGCTGTTATATAGATTTTTCAGGGAGTGAATTTCTAATTGATATTTGTCTTAGCATCTTGTTATATTTTATATTAAAAATTTTAAGTAATACTATACCGGATTCTATTTTTATTACTAAGAACATAATAATTATTGTAACTGGCTTCTCTCTATTATTATTTTCTCTAATTCTCACAAAAAAATCAGAAAAATCTAAAGCACATCATCCAAGATGATGTGCTTTAGATTTATTTACTACCTAAATCTACATAAAATAGACTTAGGAATAATTCTTGTAATTCTACTTGGTAATACGTCTAAATCTTCTTTAGTTAATCCACCTAGAAGTACTAATGTGAAAAAATAAGTTACTATTGCAAATGCTATAGAAATTAATAGAGCAATAGCATTTGCAAAATACCCTTCTTTAACATAACTAAATATATAATTAAAATTACTATACATTAACTTTGCAATTATTGCCATAACTATAGATGCCAGTATAGGATTAATTGCATGACTTAATAATTTTATTTTAACTCTTAGTGTTTTATTAATTGTAATATAGTTCAATATCAAAAGTATTGCAAAACTAACTGCATTTCCCATAATAGCACCTAATATATTAATGCTTGGAATTGCTACAAAAATATAATTAGTAATTATCTTTCCAACTATTCCAAAAAATGCATATACAGTAACTAAGTAAACTTTCCCAATTCCTTGAAGAATTGAAGTTTGAATACTAACCACAGCCATAAGTAATATCACAACTGATCCATATATTAGTAATCGTGCAACACTAGGACCATATTGGATTAGATTCACTACAGGGCCCGCTAAAACTGCAAGTCCAACTGCACAAGGTACTGCAACTAAAAAACAAAGCCTAAAAGCATAATTAATTTTATTTCTTACAGCCTTTTTGTCTCTAAGTGCCATTAAACTAGAAATAGATGGCAATATAGTTATTGCAAGTGATGAAATGATAGCTATAGGCACATTTATTAATGTTGTATATTTAAATAACACCCCCCATAAAACATTTGCTTGTACTTTAGTCATTCCAAAAGATAGCATCCTTGATTTAACTAACCACAAATCAATAAATAATCCTGATTGTTGTATTCCTAAACATATCGTCATCGGAATAGCAACACCCAACAACTTCTTTATTATTTTTTTAGTAGTAAATCTCTTTATATTTAACTGATCATATCCTTTAGGAACTCTAAACACTTTGTTTTTTTCATAAAAACGGATCATATAAATTACAGCAACTAGTGCTCCTACAGATGTTCCAATAGTTCCACCTGCAGCACCTGCTTCTACTCCATATTTTATAAAACACGCTGCAAAAACTAAACTAAATACAGTATTTGCAACTTGCTCAAATACCTGTGATACTGCAGTAGGTGTCATATTACCTCTTCCTTGAAAATAACCCCTATAAGCTGATAAAACAGAAGTAAGTAAAATAGTTGGAGCAAGTGCCATAATAGCTAATTTCGAAGGAGCACTGTTCGTTAAATTAGCTATAGGTGATACGAATATAAGCATTAGAATTGACATAATCACTCCTAATATAAAGAGTAAAAATCTAGCTATTTTAAAAGTCCTTACAGCATCCTTATAATTTCCGAGAGCTATAAGTTCTGACACGATTTTCGAAATAGCCACAGGAATGCCTGCATTAGTTAGTATATATATATATGTAAATATATTGTACGCTGAAGCATATACGCCTATCCCAATATCTCCTAATATCTTTCCTAAAAAAGGAACGTAAAGCAATGATAAAAACTTAACCAAAAAACTTGCTGCAGTTAATATTGCAAAACCTTTTGTGGTAGATTGTTTATTTAACTTTGCTTTTTCACCCATAAATTCACCCTCTAAAATTTAAATATATCTCTCTTAATCTTCTTCAATGCTGGTGGTAAGCTCTCTGCAATAGTTTTATTCTCCATATATGACAAATCCTCTGGGCAATTCTTAAATATTAATTTATATGCATACAAATATTGAGAATCCAAACCATATTTGTTATTAAAAAAGCTATTTATTTTTTTATTTCCATATTTAGGATCACCAAGGATAGGATTACCAAGCATACTCAAATGGGCTCTAAGTTGATGGCTTCTGCCTGTTAAAAGGTTAATATCAAGTAATGAGAATGTGCCACAACTTTCTATAGTTTTAACGTCCATTGCTATTCTTTTAGTATCTGGCTTTGGTTCTTTAAATACTTGAGATATATTGGCATCTTCGTTTTTATATATATAGCCTTCATAAATTCCATCCTTAATTCTTCCTGATACAAGTGCCATATAGTATTTTTCAATATTACGATCTCTTATCATTTCATTCAATAGTTTAAGAGATTTAAAATTCTTACCAAATATAACCATACCTGAAGTATTTCTATCTAATCTATTACAAGGTGCTGGCGTAAAAGTTATTTCATTTTCTGGTTTATAATCACCTTTATCAAATAAATAAGAAAGTGCATAATCTGTTAAAGTAGGTTCTCCATCTTTTTTATCAGCATGAACTAAAACCCCTGGCCATTTTTCTACCATTAATATATTAGCATCCTCAAAAGTTATCTTAAGTTTATTATCAATTCTTACAAATTCATCTTTCTTAAACTCACTAGTGATATATTTTGTTTCAACAATATCGCCTTCTACTAATGAATGTTTTTCCTTGATTTTGCTACCATTAACTCTAATATCACCTTTTCTAAAAGCTTTATATATTTTGCTGAGTGGCACATCTCCAAGTACCTTCCTCATAAATTTATCTGTTCTTTGTCCTGCTTCATTTGCTCCAATTTCTATCCTCATACATATCCTCCTAGATCTCTTTTATCTATTGATTAACTTCTATACATAATTAATCTACGCTATTAAAAATTCACATCAAGTATCAATTATATACTAAGTTGCATTATGATTTCAATAGAAATTCATAAGCTAACGTACATTGCATAGCTACACCTATTGATAAACAGCTCTCATCTATATCAAATAAACTTCCATGAGCCGGGTTTATTATACCTTTTTCCTTGTTTCCACTCCCTAAGAAATAAAATAGCGATGGTTTTTCCATAGAGAAATAAGCAAAACTTTCCACACCCATAGTAGGCTTATCTAATTTATAAACATTGCTTTCTCCGATTAGTTCTTTTGACTTATTCTCAAACATCTCTGAAAGCTCATCATTATTATGAAGACATGGATAGCTTTCCTCAATTTTAATCTCACATTCACCTCTCATGGCTTTAACTATACCTTCAACTACCTGGACTAATCTTTTCTTTATATATTCCCTGTGTTCACTCTTCATCGTCCTAATAATCCCTGATATTGTTACATCTTCAGGGATAATGTTTTGAGCTGTGCCACCATGAATTGAACCTACAGTTATAACTGCAGGATCTGTAGGTGGAATCTCGCGACTTACAATACTTTGAAGTGCAACTATAACGTTGCTTGCTATTACAATAGGATCAATAGTCACATGTGGGCTTGCACCATGCCCACCTTTACCTATTATTTTTATAGTAAATGGATTTGATGCAGCGTACGCGATGTCTCTTTTTAAACCAACAGTTCCAGCTTCTAACCATTCTTCTACATGAAGTCCAATAACAGCATCAACACTCGGATTCTCTAGTACTCCCTCTTTAATCATTAAAGGCGATCCACCAGTAGTTTCTTCTGCTGGCTCAAAAAACAATTTAACATTTCCCCTGAGTTCATCCTTCATGTTATTTAATATCCTAGCTGCACCTAAAAGTATAGTAGTATGAGCATCATGTCCACAAGCATGCATTTTACCATTAATCTTAGATGCGTAATCACAGACTTTCTTATCTTGAAGGGGAAGTGCATCCATATCTGCTCTTAAAGCAACCGTTTTTTTACCATTACCTCTAATAATAGCACAGATTCCAGTTTGTGCTACCTCATAAAATTCAATGCCTTCCGCCTTTAAAAAATCTTTTACCTTTTGGCTAGTTCTAAATAAATCAAATCCCAATTCTGGATTTTGATGTATATCGCGCCTCATATCTATTAACTCACTCTCAATATTTTTTGCCATATTTAAAAAATTCACAATTTCCACCCCTTCGCTTCACCTTTTTAATTTTGTTTCCTCTGTGCCAATAATATTTTCCCAATATATTTCAATTACATCTCCATCATTTAGCGGCTGATAATAATCAGCTTTACTACCATTAAGCTTTAATATTAAGTTTCCTTTTGAAATAGTCAAATCAAAATCCACATAATTAAAAATATCTACAAATATGTATTTATCTTTTCCTTTAAGACCTATCATATTTTTATTCACTTTAACATTCAAATTTTGTGTTTCATTTTGTTCATTCTTATTATCTTTTTTTTCCACCTTAATTTCTTTAGTAATTTCTGCTACTTTATATATTCTGTCCCCTTCTTTTATAACATAATCCGAAAGCAATTTTTTATTATCTATCATAAAAGCTAAGCCACGAGTATCATCACCAAAATACTTTGCATATTCACTAATTGTAGTAGGTATTACTATTGAAACATCATCATCTTCTTTTATTACACTATTTATTATAGTTCTTATACCGTTAATAAATGCTACAGGCTCAATGTTACGAATTACATCTTCAAAATAAAAGCTTACAGTTTGGATATTTTTTACATACTCCATAATTTTAGGCTCAGCACTTTTCCCATCTACACTAAAGATAACGTCGATGATATCACCTTCAACCACCTCAGAATCAATATTACTAAGCAAGTCATTAATCTTAATTTCAGCACTCTTAGCTAAGCTTCCAAATGCCACTCTTTTTATTCCATCAACTATAAATCTTATATTACGTCCATTTTTACCAATCAATATCTTAGGATTTATACCCTCTTGCATCATCACATCCATCACAGTATGTTTATGTGCATTAAATAAACTTATAATCTTATCATTTATCGTCACATCAACAAAATCATTTCCTAACCTTTTAATTGATACCAGCGCTATACCTAAAACTGTAACTCCAATACTTCCCATGCCAGCATCACATATACAGTCAGTTACTGAATCACGACCTTTAATAACTACACGGTTAATTGGTAGATTTAAAATTTTAACAATATTTTCTTTAATAAAAGGTGTATGTGCTCCACCTCCTACAAGAAATACTGCATTTGGCGCTTTTCCACCATTTAATTCAATTATTCTATTTCCAATTTCTTCCGAAATTTTCACAACAATAGGATTAATTATTTTTAATACTTCTTCTGGTTCTAAAATATTTTCAAAACCTAACACATCTATGTATTGAATTTTATCTTTCCCACTACATTCTTTTTTAATTTTCTCAGCAGTATTAAAATCAACTAAATATGCTTGAGCTATTATTTCAGTTACCTCATCCCCTGCCATCGGTACCATACCATATGCACTTATACTATCTTTGCTACTAATAGCAATATCTGATGTTCCTGCGCCAATATCCACTAAAGCCAAATTTAGAAGTCTCAAGTTTTGTGGCACGGCAGCTTCCATTGCAGCTATAGGTTCAAGTGTTAAACTTACAACTTCAAGCGACGCCTTATCCATAACTGCATATAGACTATCAACTACTGACCGTGGAAGAAATGTAGCAATTATCTCTACTGCAATTTTTTCTCCTTTATGTGATTTTAAATTTGTGATTACGTATCCATTTAAATAATAATTTTTCACACTATATCCTACACAATAAAGCTTACCTTGAGAGGCCTTTGCCACTTCCTCCTCTGCCATCCTAACTGCAGTGAGTTCTAAGCTTCTAATGGTTTCCCTATCAATTTCTTTATCAATATCAACTTCTATTTCAGACTTAACTTGTGTTGTCCTTAAAAAGCGCCCTGCTGCTGCAATCGCAACTTTAGTTAATTTAACATTTAAATTATCTTCTAATTCTTTTTTCACCTTTAATACTCCACTGGCTACCAATTGAATGTCATGAATTTGACCATCAATCATAGCTCTTTCTTCATGTTCAATATAACTTTCAGAAAGAACTTGGAATTTTTTTTCAGATATTATACCAACTGTTCCTATAATAGATCTTGTTCCTATATCTAAAGCAAATATCAGTTCCTCTAAATTTACATTTGTGATTTTCATTTTTATACCTCTTTCTCACAAAATTATTTGAATGTTACTAATCTGAATTAAGCTCATATTCATAGAATATGAGCTTAATGAAATTATATAACATTATATAACAATATTCAATAAAACTACTATATTAACTTAAATCATCTCCTTCGGAGCTGCAATATTAATAAATAATTAAATATCATAATATATTATATAAAAATGCTATATCCAATTATTTGTATTTATTACAAATAATTTATTTTGCTTACATCTTGCAACAATAACCCTTATAAAATATTATTTTCGGCTTATTATTATGGTACAGTTTATTTGTAATTTTATATAACAGCTCTATCTGTTCCAATTTTTTCCACCTCGTCATGTAGCATGTCTCCTACCTTCATTCAAAAAATCCTTTATAATTTACATGTCTTGTGTTATAATACAGTCGAGGTGATTATCATCGATACTAAAACAATAGAAAAAATATCAACAACAAAATTAGCTCATAAACTTGAAAACCAAGAGAAAAAAGATTTAATGTCCACGAATAATTTAATATATGACTCTGCTGAGGAATACCTTAATAACTATAAGATTAATTAAACTAGGGAAACAATCGTTAATCTAAATAAATAACTACTTACCTTTATTATATATTTACCACATTTTTAGTAATATTAAATTATTTAAAGTTGTATTCTTCTTAGAGAGTACAGCTTTTTATATAACAATTCGCTTACATTTTTTTCAGTTATTTCCATGTAAACGTAGGTCATAAAGATATTTATTTTATATTTCATTTTTTATATTGCGCAAATCTTGGACATACTGTATAGTGATAATTAAATATACTATATTGGAATTTTGGAGGCGTAACTATGAGAGTAAATGAAGTAATAATGTACGATAAGTCAGCTTTTTTAATATATGTCACTCAGCAAGAACATGATGATCCGTCTTTTCAAACTATGTTGGATGGCTATAAAAAAAATTGCAATGACGTATCCGTTTTTATTAATGAATCTCTACCTATATGTGAAATGTTAAAAAAATTTATTCAACAATATCAGCATTAAAAAAAAAGGACTATCCACCAACTTCGGTAAATAGTCCTTTTTTGCTTTGTGCCTAATTTATGTGTAATAATTGGAATTTATACAATTTTCAATATGTTCCATGCCATCAAAATTACTTGTGCTGAATATTTATATTTATACTGCTATACTTACCTGTTGGTGTAATTGCTGTTATATTTGCAGACATTAAAGCAGTCATTGGATTATAAACTATATTGCTTTTTATGCAAGCAGTTCCGTCAGAGTTCCTTTCAAAGGTCGCCCCTATAAGACTCACATGGCCATCCAATTCACTAAATTTTGTAATTAAGTTTGCATTTTGATCTAGTGCTATAAATGGAATTACCTTTGATTCACCAGAATATATAACTTCACTTGGAACTATTAATATGAACGAATCTATTTGCGCTTGTTTCTTTAATGTAGTACTTATTGTTGAAGATGTACCTCTCAAAGTAAATGCAGTGATCGCTACTGGCATATCCATTAAAATAGTATCGCTAGTTGCTGTTACTTTTATTAATCCTATCGATGGGTCTGTAGGATCTTTTACAAGTTGAGCTACTACATATGGGTTTGACATATTCAACATATGATCACCAGTCAATATTAGGCCCTGTTCCATAAGCGTATAATTTGTTGTAGGTTTCCCACTAATATCTGTAGCTAGGTATCCAGCATAGAAAACAGTTGTAGTATCCCCTGCAGTCAACACTTTATTATCAACATTTTTTAATGATAAAAGTTTTATATCACTTAATGTACTACCTTGTGTAGATCCCACTAATTCAACTCTTAATATAGCATTTGTTGAAACTCCACTTATTGGGTCATTGGCAGTTATTACTATACCCGAAGTAAATGTAAAAATATTCATGTTTGGTGTAACTTTAAGTATACCATTGCTTCCTTCTACAGTACCAACTCCAGATTTGAAGATTATACCATTAGCAAGTGGTGTCTTTGTAATATCATTTCCTAATGAATCTAATACTTGATAAGTTGCATGTCCATCTCCAAAACCACTAGTTGCATTATCAACTTCTAATTTAGTTGAAGTAATGTTAATCTTAGCAATTTTTTGTTGAGTTATTTCTATACCATTATTATATTTAATAGTTGAAATGTCTACAGAATCTTTATTCACTTGTGTTCCATCATTATTTTTTATCCAACCGGTATCGTCTGTTTTTATAAAAATATCACCTTTACTTTTAACTACTGCATCATTAATTTGTTTTGCATTATTTAAATCATTCGCATACTCTAAAGTATACATATTTTCTCCTATTACCACAGAAAAATTTGTAACATCGCTAAAACCACTTAACCCCAGTGCCATCACTGGTCTTGACAGCGTAGCTATCAATAACACAAATCCCATCATCATAATTTTTTTAAAATTTTTCATTAATAGATCCCCCTTTTTTTATTACATTAAAACGCAATAAAAGCTATGTAAATATGTATTAACAAACATTAGCATTTACTTTTTATGTTGTTAATAGTTACATATTAACACAATTTATGTTAATAATAAATATTTATAAATTTACCTATATGCGAAATTCCAAAAAACTTTATTCAACAATATCAGCATTAAAAGCAAAAGGACTATCCACCCAATTAGGTAAATAATCCTTTTTTACTTTTCTGATCACTTTTATGAATTTGAATCGGTTTTATATCTATTAATAACTATTGTAGGACAAAATTTAAACTCTCTTATTTGTTCAATATTTTATTAAACCAATTATTTTTTTTCTCACTCTCATACTCTACCCTCGATTGTTGCATATTTTCTAAACTTTCTTGTAGGTTATAACTACAATAACAACAAAAAATTTCATTTTCATCTGCTTCTTTCCCGCAATTTCCACATATGATCAATTTTATCCTCTACTTTCCACTATTATTTATTTTACCTCTGACTAGTATTACCTAATTTATACTAAATTATTCTATTCCATAATGAATAGAATTTTGAAAATAGTCTATAATTTAGATATCCTTTTATTTTGAATGTTTTAACTGAAAATAAAAAAGTACTGCACTTAGGAATTTGCCTTTGTGCAGTACTTTTTTATTTATAATTTTATTACCTATGATTATGTAGTTGTTTATTCCCACAGATTGGACAACATTAGGAGATTTATACTTTTGAAATCAAAGAGTTATTATAAAGTACACTAGTATCAAATTTCCGTATAATATCCCCTTCAAACTTAATCTCTAAGTCCTTATCATTAATAGAAATAACAGTCCCACTTCCAAAACTTTTATGTATTACTGTATCCCCTTCTTTAAAAGGTAGGTTAACATCATTACCACCTATGATATTGCATTCCTTAATAAATCGTGATGTTTCTTTAACCTTTCCTTTAACGCTTTTACTAATGCATAACCAAACATTATCTATAGCTCTTGTTATTCCTACATAAAAGAGTCTTCGCTCTTCTTCTAGGTTGTTTTCTATACTATTAGCATGTGGGATATTTTCCTCATTACAATTGATCAAAAATACGTTTTTAAACTCCATCCCTTTTACTCCATGAATTGTACTAAGTATGACCGCATCCTCTTCTACATTTCTCTTATGCTTACTTATTTCTTCTTTAACCTGTTCTACATGGGCTAGAAAGGCTATTATATTATTATATCCTTCAGCTGATTGCCTAAATTCGTCTATAACATCTTCCATCTCACCTAAGTCAATTTTAAATTTAGTGCAATATTCCTTTATATAATCATGATACCCTATGCTTAATACTAAATTATCTATTGCACTCGCTAATGAAATTTTGTTTAAATAATGTATATCTTTTTTTAACTTATCTATCATCTTCATCTGAAATATAGGTATACCATCAATTTCCTTTAACATTTCAAAACAATCCTCGCGTACAATATTTCTTTTTATATTATCTAAATTTAATCTGCTTACATATCTAAATGGCTTATTAATTATTCTAAGAAAACTTTCTTTATCACTTAAATCAATACTTAATTTTAAATATGCAATTATATCTTTACATATAAAATGTTGAAAAAAATCATATTCCTTATCTAAAAGCATGAAAGGAATCCTTTTTTTAATAAAAACATCTACTAAGCTTCTGCATTCTACATTTGTTCTATATAATATGGCATTGTCTCTATAATTTTTATCTGGGCCTGTCATATGTTTTTGAATAATATTACTAATTTCCTCTGCTTGTGCATTTTCATTTACATTATTAAGCACAACAATGCCACCATCTCGCTCTTTAAATGCTATTATGTTCTTTTCATTTCTCATCTGATTATTTTTTATAGTATTCATGGATATTTCTACTATATTCTTTGGACACCTGTAATTAGTTGATAGTTGTAATTTTCCTCCACCCTCAAAATGCTCTGAGAACTTAACCATACATTCAGGATTTGACCCTCTAAATCCATAGATACATTGATCCTCATCCCCCACTGCAAATATGGAGTTTTCCTCATTTAAAAGTTTTAATATCTCGACTTGCATAGAATCACAATCTTGAAATTCATCAACTAAGATATGCTTAAATAAAGATCTATACCCCTGAAGTATCTTGTAATTTTTTACAAATAAATCTCTACATCCTATTTGTAAATCATCAAAATCAAATAAATTTCTTTCTTTCCTATATTGCTCATAAATATTATATGCTGCTATAAATATTCCTTTATCAATACTAGGAGAGAACTTTTCTAGGGTATTATCGCTTGTTTTAAACACGGAAATATTATTTATAACTTCTTTTACCTTTTCATCACCTACCTCATCTAGGTAGGACATTAATACGTTTTTTATAAGTTTATATACTTCGAATGTATCTATTATTTTTATTTCACCATAATAATTTTTGAGTATTTTATAAAACAAACCGTGAAATGTTCCAAAAAACGGAACACTTGCCCTTCCATTAATAGCAATGTACCTATTTTTCATATTAATAGCTGCAGCTCTTGTAAAAGTAATTACAATAATATTCTTTGGGCTAAAATTTTGTTCATTTATTAGATGAACAATTCTATTAACAATGACAACCGTTTTACCACTTCCTGGTCCTGCTGTAACTAATAAATTTCTATTATTAGAAAAAACAGCGTCCCTTTGCTCTTTACTTAATTTAGTGCTTATTTTACTATCTCCAATTTTATTATTCATATTATGCTTTTTCTCCACTCTAATCCACCTACTTTAATTTATCATATATTTTGCTTAAACCTAAAATACTAGTATAATAGTCCTAACAAAACATTAATATATAATTATGTTATAATTCCATTATATACTTTTATTAAATTTCAAAGGGGAAAAAACTATGATATATTCAAAAGATTTTAATGTGAGAAATGAAAGAAATCTAACAATGCTTGTAGACTTTTATGAATTAACTATGGCAAATGGTTATCTTGATAATAATGTTCAAGACAAAACTGCATACTTTGATATGTTTTTTAGGCGAATTCCTGATGGCGGCGGTTATTGCGTTATGGCCGGTGTACAGCAATTACTTGAATACCTTTCTGATTTATCATTTTCAAAGGATGATATAGCCTATCTTGAGAGTAAAAATACTTTTTCAGATAAATTTATTGATTATTTAAAGAGTTTTAAATTTTCTTGTGACGTATGGGCAATACCTGAAGGTTATCCTGTTTTTCCTGGTGAACCCCTAGTTACAGTTAAAGGACCTATTATACAGGCTCAATTTGTTGAGACAATGATCCTTCTTACAATAAATCATCAAACATTAATTGCTACTAAAGCTAGTAGAATATGTAGAGCTGCAAAAGGTAGACCTGTAATGGAATTTGGTTCAAGGCGTGCTCAAGGATATGATGGTGCTATATATGGAGCTCGTGCTGCTGTTATTGGTGGTTGCGTTGGTACTGCTTGTACTATTGCCGAGGAAATGTTTGATATTCCAGCACTAGGAACTATGGCTCATAGTTGGGTACAACTTTTCGATACTGAATATGATGCCTTTAAAGCTTGGACGATAACTTACCCAGATAACTGTGTACTTCTTATAGATACTTATAATGTACTACGCTCTGGTATACTTAATGCTATAAAGGTGTTTAATGATGTACTTAAACCTATGGGCAAAAGGCCTAAAGGAATACGAATTGATAGCGGTGATATTACTTATCTAACTAAAAAAGTTAGAGAAATATTAGATGAAGCTGGATATGATGATGTAAAGATTACTGTTTCTAACTCGCTCGATGAATATATTATTAGCGGAGTACTAGAAAACGGCGCACAAATTGATAACTTTGGTGTTGGCGAAAGGCTTATTACTGCAAGATCTGAACCAGTATTTGGTGGTGTTTATAAACTTGTTGCAGTTGAAAATGATGGAGTAATAATACCAAAGATTAAAATTAGTGAAAATGCAGAAAAAATTATTAATCCTGCTTTTAAAAAACTATATAGAATTTTTGATAAAACAACTCATAAAGCCATTGCAGATTTCATTACCTTACATGACGAAAAATTTGATGAAAGCAGACCCCTTGAGATATTTAATCCAACTTATACTTGGAAAAAGAAAAATCTTAAACACTACTATATAAAAGAGCTTATGGTTAAACTATTTGAAAATGGTAAACAAATTTATGAATCTCCATCTGTTATGGAAATAAAAGCATTTTCTGAACAAGAAGTCTCTAAATTATGGACAGAAGTTTTAAGATTTGATAATCCCCACGCATATTATGTAGATCTTTCTTGGAATTTATGGAACCTAAAACAAGGTTTATTAAATCATTATTCTGAAATTCTTGAGGAATAACATGAATATGCCAATTACCTTATAGATGAATGTTAGGAGGACGTATGGCACAACCATTAAAAATCAAAATTTCAAAAGTTGCTCTAGATGAGCTAATGGAAATGATTCAGCTTGACGAAACATGTGATAGCGTAAGATTCGTATTCGACAGTGCTTGTTGCAAGACTTCAAAAGTTGACATTTACCTAGATAATTTTAAAACAGGAGATATTAAAAACAATATTGAAACTTTAAAAATATTATATGACAATACTCTTTTAGATAATATTTGCGAACTCACAATAGCCTATAGTGATTCTAGATTTTGGGTTAAAACAACGCTTACAGTCGATAGTAAACCTAGTTGCCCAAAACATGGAAGTGACTCTTGTGGTGGTTGCTCTGGACATTGCGGTTCACATTAATTACTAAAATTACAACAAAAAGCTAACCAAAATTAAATTGGTTAGCTTTTTAATATAGACTTATGTTGTTAAACATTTACTAACGGTCCCTCTGTTTGTGCAAATAAATTCTTAGAGCTCCCAAAGATATCCTTGCACTTAAGTTCTGGAAACCAAATTGCAATTTCATATTCTGCACTATCTATGCTATCAGAGGCATGAACTAAATTATTAGTTTTATCTATTGCAAATTTTCCTCTTATGCTTCCAATTTCTGCTTTAACAGGATCCTTATCTCCATTAATTTTCCTTGTTACTTCAATAGCTTTTTCACCCATTAAAACCATAGCACATATCTTGCCTTCAGTAATATAATTTATTAGTTTTTCAAAATATTCGCGTCCCTCATGTTCACTGTAATGTTTTCTTGCAATATCTTTTGTAGCCGTTATCATTTTAAGTGCTACAATTTCTAGTGATTTCTCCTCATACTGGTTAATGATTCTTCCAATTAGTCCACGTTTAACTCCATCAGGTTTAATTAATATCAAGGTTCTTTCCAATTAAACTCACTTCCCTGCTTAATATTTTAGGAAAACAAAATTAAATCCCATTAGTTAATATTATGCACAATTACATAATATTAATACTATAAGTATCGATCTTTGTACAATGATTTCAATTGTGAATTTCTATCATCACTAAATATATCATAATCAGCAATATTCTTAATGATAAATGGTTTAAACTCTTTTAACTCAACAAATGGGCATTTCCCTCCATTATCTGACCATTTATGTAGATCACACTCTTTAAAACACTCTACCTCTTCCTCCATAGTTGTTAAAAAAGGACACTGTAACATCTCATCACTCCATTCCCATAATTTGTTACTAAAGTAACTTTGTAACTTTAGTAACATTATAAGACTTTTTACCAATAAATTGAAGTGTTTTTTTAATATTAACTATAAATAATTAAATATCGTTAATATCCAAGTTCCTCACCAATCACAACCACTGTCATATCTGTTCTCACAGGCCTTCTTTTTATTACAGAGTAAACTCTACATATTCTACTAGCTGCTTTACAATCCATGCAGACACCAGTTTTAGTACAAGGATTTGGCATCTTTAGTCTCATGTTATTCATTGGCGACGCAATTTGTTCTAGTCTTTCAAAAGCTGAAGATTCATTTTTACAAATTTTATTAACGCCAACTACAATAATAACTTTTTTAGGTCCAAATGTCATTGCGGCGATTCTATTTCCTACACCATCAATATTGACAAGTTCACCATCCATTGTCACAGCATTAGAACTACATATAAAAACATCACTAAGGAGTTCCCCTCTCATAGTTTCCATTTTATCATCAGGTGATAAAGTCGGATCACCATGATCTAGAACAAATCCTCCAAGGGATGCTACCTTTTCTTGTATACCGAGTTTTACTACAGTCATAGATCCTCCAAAGCCAACCTTGTCTCCTTTACGTATATTATCCATTATAAATTTTGATGCCTCAACGCCTGTTTTAAAATAAATAGCTGAAAAATCATTTTTTTTAAGATTTTCTACCACCTTTAACCCTATAGTCTCATTATGTAAATTATAAATTTCTTTCATTTTTTTCCTCCTTTTTTAATATGCTTTATAGGCATATTGTATATAAAATATATCAATGATATAATTGTACATACTAGATGTTTTTTAAACAAGTACTAACTTATAAGTTACTTAGTATCTTAAGTGACCTAATATCCTGAATTGCTATATATTACTAAATTTACAATAAGAAATACAGGAGGTATTTATGAGCGATAAAATAATGAAAATAAATAACAAAGAATATAGTTGTGCTATAGAATTAACATTAGATATTATAGGTGGTAAATGGAAGCCAATAATTCTTTGGAGATTAGCTAATAACGGCGTATTAAGGTTTAGTGAATTAAAACGATCCATGGGTGTAATAACACAAAAAATGTTAACACAACAACTTAGAGAATTAGAATCATACGAAATGGTTCATAGAAAAGTATATGCCGAGGTTCCACCAAAAGTAGAATACTCTTTAACAAAACAAGGTAAAAGCGTAGTGCCACTACTCGACATTATGTGTAAATGGGGAACAGATTATTATGAAGAATCTATAAATGACAAAAAAGAATAGTGTTATGTTTTAACTTTTAGGGCATATTATTTCCTAAAAGGAGTGATTTTTTTGATCATAACAAGTGCATCTCTATCATATATGTTTTTTGTTGTCTCTATAATAGAATTTATATTTTTTCTATATTACAAATTTCTTGTAATTAACACCGGTGCTAAAAGTAAACGGCGAAAAAATATTATTGGAACTATGAAAGATCCCGAGCATTGGAGAAAAAGAAATAATATAATAGCTTTTATTTCTCTATTTTGGTCCCTTATATCAATTATTGCTTTTATTTATTTGAAATTTTTCTATTCTACGCGTTTACTTTCAATAGTATATGTTTTTATCTATATAGCTGCTATTGCGTTAAGTGTTTGCGTATTCATTAAGAAAAATAAGATTGTTCCTAATAAATAGCATAACCTAAAAAGCAGTAATAATTTAAACATTATTACTGCTTTTTAAAACTTTATTTTTCTAATACTTTGATAAAACTTTTAATAATCTGAGCTGTGAATCCCCATATTACGTAGTTATTATACTCATAGAAATATTGATCTAAAAAACCTTTTCTAAACTTGTAGTTTTTTCCTCCATTAATTAAATGGAAAGGAAAACCTTCTTGTTTTAAGGGTCCTATCTCCATATTATAATAGAGTGGCTCACTCTCTAAAAAAAATTTTAATGGTACTTTAAATATATGATCCACTTCATCTTCGCTGGGGTTTATTTCTCCATATTTTAGATACCCTACATAAGCATACATTATATTTCCATAAGGACTTATATAATAATCCATATCTCCAATTATTTTAATTTGATCTCTTTCCAAATTCAGTTCTTCCATAGTTTCTCGCACCGCGGCTTCTTTTGGATCTTCATTCAGCTCAACTCTCCCACCTGGCAGACAAACATCACCTGGCTGACTTCTTAATTTCAAAGCGCGTACTTCAAATACAATAGATAACTCATCATTATCCTCTACAAGTAATATCATAACCGCACTTTTATCAAACTCCCCTATTACTTTAGGAATCCTATCCTTAAATATTTCTTCTACCTTATTTATCATGTTAATCACAACCTTTCTAGTGCCACCCACGTGGCAAGTGGCAAGTGAAATTATTACATCAATATATACTTTTAACTATAACATAAAATAAGAAAAATTTGTTAATCATGCTTAAATGATGTCATTATGTTAACTTCGTCCTAAATAGATTATGTTAAACAATGTACCTTGTTCTTCATAAATTAAAATGCTATACTTATGCTTGTGTTTACTCATGTATAAATATAAAATTTAATTAAACTGGAGAGATGAAAATTGAAAAGAAGAAACCGACTTTTATTATTCACACTGCTCTTTACTTTAGTCTTTTCTACAACAGTTTTTGCCGCTACTAACCCACCAGAATTAGATGGTAAAGCTGCAATCTCTGTAGATATGGACACTAATGAAATTATTTACGCAAAAAACATTGATAATAAGATGTACCCTGCCAGCATTACAAAGCTTATTACAGCTTTGCTACTTGCTGAAAATAAGACTACAACGGACAACTTAAAATACACTAAGAATGCAAAGGCGCAACCACCATACTCTTATAACCTAAACATTCATCCCGTAGCTATCGGAGATACAATGTCCGCTGATAATGTAATGGATGGACTTCTTCTTTATTCTGGAAATGATATTGCTTATATGATTGCTGATAACGTTGGTGGAAATCCAGTTAATTTTGCTAAAATGATGAATGATAAAGCCGCAAAACTCGGAATGACAGGCTCTCATTTTATCACCCCAAATGGTTTGGATGATGCAAATGATAAGCACTTTACAACGCCCTACGACTTAACTCTCGCAGGAAGAGCTGCTTATAAAAATGATTGGGTAAAGAAATCTATGGGTAAAAAAACAAGTGTAATTAAATCTGCTAATGGTCCTGTTGCTACTGTTACTAACAGAAATAAACTGCTTGGCATAGATGGTAACGTAGGTGGTAAAACTGGATATACAATAAAGGCTGGAAGATGCCTAATTTCTATATATGAACGTAATGGTCGCCATATTTTGGGTGTCGTTATGAATTCTACATATAACCTACCAAAAGATACAATAGTTTTTGATGACATGACCAAACTTATTAATTATAGTTATGCTGCTAAAAAAGAAGTAACTACAAAAAAAGATACTGTTATTAAAACAATAATATCTGTACCCTATAAAGTTATTCCATTTATAGGACCAACAAAAACAATTAATATACCACTAGACTCAAAAGAAGATGTGACTTTTTATAAAAATGATGTCAAACGAGAAACTACCATTAAAGTCGATCCTATAAAGCCATGGAAACTTAATAAAAAAACCTCTATTGGAACTTTAGTTGTTAAACAAAAGGATTATGTAAAAACTTATAAATTATATCCAATGGTTTCAAAAGCTACTATACTCAAAAATAATATAATTATCTATGCTGCAATTGTGATTGTTCTAATTGCTATTATAGTATTAGTTTTCCTATTGATATCTTCTATTCGTAGACGCAAAAATCGCAGTGGTAGAAGAATAAGATACTAGTACATTTATAAAAGGGATTATGTTAACTTTTTAGTTAATATAATCCCTTTTTGAATATAGTTATAAATTTTCATATACCTTCTTCCGTTTTCTAAAATTTAACCTACCGTCTAAACTAACTAAAGTTACTCCTACTATTATAACTACACACCCTAATACCTGCCAAATCGTAATGGTTTCATTTAGTATAACTGCTGCTGCAATCAGACTCATAATAGGCTGTAAATTTATATAGGTAGTTATAATTGTTGCTCCAAGTTCCTTAAGGCAATGTACATATACTACATATCCGACACATGAGCAAAAAATTGATAGAAAAATTAAATTTAATATAACCTTTGCAGAAGGAATTTGCAAATTACTAAACAATAGTGAGGGACTAAGAAATAATGATCCCCACATGATCTCATAAGTAGTTATAGTTATTACTTTATAATTTCCTTTGAAGCTACTACAAACCATGTTATAAATTACCCAAGAAAACACTGCCCCAAGCGCCATAAGATCTCCTATATTTCCTTTTGATAAAAAACTTACTCTTTCTTTAGATGCAATTATTATAATAATTCCAACTAAACTTAAGGTAGCGCCAGATATTTTTCCATAAGTTAATTTTTCTTTAAAAATTATTCTTTGGGAAAATATAGTAAATACAGGTATTGATGCAATTAAAATTGCGACATTTGATGCGGATGTAAATGCTACAGCATAGTTCTCAAAGATGAAATATATTGCTACTCCAAAAAGCCCACCTAAAGCAAATTTAGATTTGTCTCTTTTTAAAACTTTTTCCTCAGGAAATTTTACTTTTAATATTATAAATAAAATTATAGCGGCTAGTACAAACCTATAAAAGGCTGATAATACTGGACTTACCTCTTCTGATACGACCTTTATGCTTAAATAAGATAAACTCCATATAAACATTAATATAATTGCCATTATATGCGGTGCCACTTTATTTTTCAATATATCATTCCCCCTTACTTCTCCTTTATTTTTATCAATGCTATAATTATATAGCAAAACTTTCAAAAATTAAACTCAATTTTGTCATAGTTATACATTTATTTTAGTCTCTTATAATAGTAATTCTTCTAATATTATAACCTTAGTACTTTCACCCTTTACTTAAACTTCTAAAATAGTGTTTTGCAATTTCAGTATTGTTAATATATCACTTTTATAGTATTATAATATTGTATTCGATTATATATTGATGTTTATGATAATTTTCACCAATATGTATTTCAATTATCAAAATAATTACGTAATCATACGTGGAGGTGTCAACTTGAGAAAAGAATTTTCCCTAAGTAATGAAAAAGTAATGATAAATTTTACTGCAAAATATTGTAATACTCCTGTTAAATTATTAGAAAGTGTTGGATTCAGAAGAGTTTTTAACGCTTATCTCAAGAAAATCAAAAAGAAGAAATCAAATATATACAAATATTTGATAGAAAACACACACACAGAAACTGAGGATTTAGATATTTTAACAATACATTTATTTAAACTCCTATCAGTACTAAATGCAAATGAAATTGTAGATTTAAATACTAAATATAGTGCTCTTATAAATAATAAAAGTACTTTCATAGATTTCATAGAGGACTTCTATAGTTTTTGGAGAAAACTTGAAAGATATACTGTAATTCACAACAATAAAATAAATGAAGGTATAGAAAAAACAAGTTTTGTTGAAGCTAATAATGGTTTTTCAATGCTTATACTTGATTTATATAGAAAAATCGAGGAAAATGTTGTTGGTTATAAACCTAAAGTTTACAGACAATTACCCGCAGGTGGTAATGCTGGTTTAATTGTTAATACTATAAATTGGCCAATGCCTTTAGGATATGAACAATTGAAAAATGTTCCATTTATTGATGCAATAATTTTAGATTTACCTTATATAAGTTACCCTAAAAAGAATACACGTGATGGAATTTTTGATGAATGTTTTGAAAACCCATTAAAAAATTGTACTATAACACCAGACCATTGGTTTTGTTATCCAGCTAAGGTAGGTACACTACTTGCATTCATTTATGTTCACAGGGATTTTATGGCTCATGCAATAACCCTTTGTAACTTATTCGAAATGGCAAAAGAAAAAGAGTATAGAGATATTAAACCAGATATAGTTTTTGTTTTCGGTGCCAAAGATTCTGCCCCTGACGTCAAAACAGTATTTTATGACGATAATGAAAATGATATTATGCTTGGATATATAAGTTATGGTGACGAAATAGATTACTTTGGATATGTAAAAAAGATGGCCTTAACGCTTCATAATTTAATAATGATTAAACGAGGTTCACTACCAATTCATGGTGCGATGGTACACATTATTATGAATAATGGTAACAGTGCTAATGTTGTTATTATGGGTGATAGCGGTGCTGGTAAATCTGAAAGTTTAGAAGCTTTTAGAAGTTTAAGTGAAGATTATATAAGCGATATGACCATAGTGTTTGATGATATGGGTTACTTAACTTTAAAAGATGATTCAAAACCACTAGCATTTGGAACTGAAATAGGAGCCTTCGTAAGACTTGATGATTTAGATGCAGGTTATGCTTTTAAAGAAATAGATAGAAGTATATTTATGAACCCTGATAAAATTAACGCAAGACTTGTTATGCCAGTAGCGAGCTATAAAGATATTATTAAGGGTTACCCTATAGATTTATTTCTTTATGCAAACAATTATGAAGAAGTAAAAGATGATATGGAAGAAATTAATTTCTTTACAAATGCAAAAGATGCAATTGATGTTTGTAAAAGAGGCGCTAGAATGGCAAAAGGTACTACAACCGAATTAGGCCTTGTAACATCTTATTTTGCAAATCCATTTGGACCTGTACAAAAACAAGAACTAGTAAATGTACTTATAGATAAATATTTTGAGGACCTTTTCAAAACAGGAGTGAAAGTTGGACAAATTAGAACTTCACTCGGAGTTAAAGGACAAGAAAAAGATGGTCCTAAAAAGGCTGCTAAGAAATTATTTGAATTAATTATAAAATAGTAATTATGTGAAAAGGCCACTGAAATTTATGTAAACATTTCAGTGGCCTTTTCGTTATTATTTGAATTCTTTTGTTATAACATCTGTTAATTTTTTACATGGTATAACTTTTAAGTTTTTAAATTTAACCCCCGCTTTTAAACAATTCTGAGGTATGTATGCCTTTTTAAATCCCATTCTGTCTACTTCTTTTAATCTCTGTTCTAAAGATGGGACTTTTTTTAATTCACCAGTTAAACCTAGTTCTCCAATAAATACTGTATCTGTAGCTATTCCGTGATTCAGTGATGAGGATGCGATGCTCATCACTACAGCAAGATTGACCGATGTTTCAGTTAGTTTAAGACCGCCTGTTGCTTTTATAATAACGTTCTTATCATAAAGCCCTATTCCTCCCCTTTCTTCAAGAATAGAAATAAGGGTTCCCAGTTGTTCCTTCCTTGCAAAACACTCACTTAGCCTGCTTGGATAAGGAGTAAAAGATTTAGATACAAGACTTTCTATTTCTATAACAATGGGTCTTGTTCCATCCTTTATAACAGCTAAAGCACTTCCTGGAACTAACTCATCTCTTTTGGTCATAAAAAACTCAGAAGGGTCAGTAATCTCTTCCATTCCTACGTCTGAAAGCCTAAACATGCCACTTTCTTCTGTATTTCCAAAACGATTTTTCTTACTTACCAAGTGCTTTAGTTCTTCGCCATCTTCTCCTTCAAGATATAATACAGTGTCTACTAAATGCTCGAGTATTCGTGGTCCTGCCATCTCATCGGCTTTTGTCATTTGCCCAACCAAAAAAACAGCTCTTGGTCTATCAGGATTTTTAGCTATATTCTTTAAAGCTGTTGCACATTCAATTACTTGAGTAGGTGAACCTGCCCTAGAACTTGAATATTCGTCCAAAGTAAATGTTTGAATACTATCAAGTATTATTAAATCAGCATCGACTGTTTCTATATGTTGTATTATTTCATCTAACTTTGTATCCGAAACAACCCAAAAGTTATCGGCTATTTCTTTTACTGTTCGGTCAGCCCTATTTTTAATTTGACTTTTACTTTCCTCTCCAGATGCATATAAAATTTTATATTCTTTCAATGAAAGTGAATTTGCGAGTTGCAGCAAAAGTGTAGACTTTCCAGCCCCTGGTGGAGCCGATATAATAGTAACACTATCTCTAACTATTCCTCCACCCATAACTCTATCAAACTCTGAGACTCCAGTAATTATTCTATCACTGTTAGACTGCAGCACCGCCTTTAGTTTTGTAGGTTTAGTTGCAGCTACCAAACTATTTAAAGTATTTTGTTTAGAAGAAGTCGCCTTAACAAGTTTCTCTTCATATGAATTCCATGCACCACAATCACTACATTTACCCATCCATTTTGGAGCATGTGACCCACACTCTTTACAAACATAGATTATTTTATCTTTTGCCAATCAGAGCCATCTCCCTTTAATTGTCATATTAGTAAAATTCACTTGCCATATCAAATTTACTCTTAAGCCTCAATCCATTATTTAGTTGCAGTACTCTATCCGTATTTTTAACTATATAATTTTCAAGTTTATCCATGTATATATCACCCGCTATTTCACTTTGAGTAACCATTGTTAATCCTTTTTCCCAACTAGCCGTTAATTCTGGATTTAAAAGAGTAGGGATAGAATTTTTAACTACATCGAAGATAATTTCTCCAAGTAGTGTAGGCATAACCACTTGAGTTTTATTATTAGATTTAATATATTCTATTTTTTCAAGCTTTGTTAAAATTCCTGAGCGCGTGGCACTTGTACCAATACCAGAGCCTTTTATATGCTCTCTTAGCTCTTCATCTTCAATAAGTTTACCTGCATTTTCCATGGCTATAATTATCGAACCTGTAGTAAATCTTTTAGGAGGTGAAGTCTTACCTTCTTTAACTATTAATTCTTTAAGTGTCACCGTCTGTCCTTTTTTTAGCAGACTTAAAAATTTCATATTTGTGCTCTCTCTATCATTACTGTCACTATCAGGTTTTAAAACCTCTAAGTAACCAAGTTCAACACAAACCTTATCTGACGTAAAAAATCTTTCCTTATTTATCTTTGTTATAACAGAAACTTTGTTGTACACAGCCGGGGGATAAAATATTGCAAGAAAGCGTCTTAGCACTAAATTATACACTTTCTTTTCCATTTCCTTTAATGATGAATAATTTTGAAGCCCTTCACCTGTTGGAATAATAGCATAATGATCTGTTACCTTGCTATCATCAACATACTTTGTTTTAGCAATACCACTATACCATTTTTTTTCTATAATATTTTTAGCTATATTATTTATCTCTGTATTTCCATTTAATTTCATTAATTTTTTTATATTCTGATCTATTTCTTTAGATATCGCTGTAGACAATACCCTAGCATCCGTTCTTGGATATGTAAGCATTTTTTTCTCATATAAAGCTTGAATGAGGCTAAGAGTTTGCTCTGGATTTATTTTAAATTTCTTAGAACATTCATTTTGCATTTCTGCTAAATTAAAAAGTAATGGTGCATTTTTATTTTCTTTTTTCTTAGAAATATTTTCAACCAAAACATTATTATCAATACTAGAATCTCTTAGCTCTCCTATTAACTTTTCAGCATCTTCCTGAGTCTTAAATCCACCCTCGTTATATAGAATAGGTGATTCAAAATACTTTGAACCCTCTACAGCCTTCCATTCCCCATCATAATTACAGTCCTCGCTTACATTAAAGCTTCCAATAATTCTATAAAAAGGAGTAACTATAAACTCTCGAACTTCTCTTTCCCTTTGGACAACCATCCCAAGAACACAGGACATTACTCGTCCAACAGCAATAACTATATAACTTTTTCCAAGATAATTGCTTACAGTCTTTCCATAGACTAAACTTAAAAGTCTTGAGAAATTAATTCCCATTAAATAATCCTCTTTTGCTCTTAAATAAGCTGCTTCCGATAAATTATCATATGCGCTTAAATCCTTAGCTTCTTTAACACCTCGAATAATCTCGGCTTCTGTTTGTGAATCTATCCACACTCTTCGTTTTTGCTTATCAGGACACCCAGCCATTTCATCTACCAATCTGTAAATGTACTCGCCTTCTCTTCCTGAATCTGTACAAACATATATTCTATCAATATCTTCGCGAAGTAATTGACTTTTGACTATATTAAATTGTTTTTTAACTCCTTCTATAACTTCATATTTATATGATTCAGGTAAAAATGGCAAAGTATTTAAAGACCATTTTTTAAGTTTCATATCATATTTTTCTGGATAACTCATAGTAACAAGATGTCCCACACACCATGTTACTACAGCTTTGTCAGACTCTATAAATCCATCCGACTTTCTACCATTTATTTTTAAGGCTTTGGCAAACTCCGCAGCAACACTTGGTTTTTCTGTAATAAATAACGCCTTACTAATAACTACCACTTCACTTTCCATTTAATTGCAATAATAATTCTGTTATAAATGCCTCTAATAATTGCTTTTAGCAATCTATTATACCATTTCTATGCCCCTATCTCAAAGAAATTTAAATCTACCTTATAGTTCTTTAAGGTATTCTTTTAAATTTTCACCTGAACTTTTTGTAAATTTACCCTTATCTAATTTAAAATATAAGGCATTAGAAGCCTTCGCCATTATTATCTCTATTAGGGCTGCATGACAAGTAAGTACAAAAATTTGATTTGTTTTTGATAATTCTACTAAAGCTTTAACTGTATTTTTTGTATGTGCTATATCAAAGTTAACAAAAGAATCGTCAAAAATCACTGGCAATCTTGGCTTAATCTCTTTTATTCGACTTATACGAACTGCCAAAAATAGTTGCTCTTTTGTGCCACGACTTAACTCTTTTGAACTCTCCTTTATACTCTCATCCCATAATTTTGTTTTAAAATCTCCCTGCATTAAATCATCTTGCGGCATAATATCTTTATATTCACCAGATGTTATTTCACTTAAGATATTACTAGCTCCTTTTAATAACTTATCCTTGGTATTTTCTAAAAATCTTTCTCTGATTTTCTCTAGAAATAAGGCTGCCGTATTATAAACAGCATACTTCTCTGCAAGTGGTCTTAGCTTTCCTCTTGCTTCTATAATATCTTTCTCATACTGCAATAACATCTCATCTGAATTTAAAGCCGTAACCTCATCTTTTAATGTCTGTTTTTCATTTTTTAAAATATCCAGTTCTCCAATTAATTCTTTATTTTCATTGCTTGAAACTTTATAATCATAATTAAGTTCATCAATACTAATATACTGATTATATAACTCTTGAAGGATATTTAATAAATTTTGATTTTCATTATCAGTTTGTAAAGCATCATGCTTTACATTATGTAGTATATCTTTTATACGATGGCTCTTTACTGATTGTAACAATTTTTCTTGTATGATTTTAAATTCATCTTGTTGTTTTTTATATCTTTTATACTTTTCTCCATTATTAATATACTTTTCTATATCTGAAATTATATTTTCTGTAACCTTTTTACAAAGAAAATCTAATATTTCCTTCTCTAATATTTTAAGTTTTGAAAAACTCATATCGACTTTTTCTAAAGAAATTAAGTTTTTATATAAGGTCTCTATTTTTAATAATAAGTCACTGCAAATACTGTCTATATTGTCTAGGCATATTTTTTTTGAACTTATTACCCCTAAGCTTTTAGTATTAAAAAAAGTAAATTTATTAAGTAGATTGCCAATGTTATTTAAAGTTTCACAAAGATCATCAAACTGATCCATTAATTTTTTCTTTAATAGATAATACTCAAATATCTCATCCTTTAAATAAGCTACTGTTTTAAAATAATCTTTGATTCCATCAACTGACACTTGCTCGTCAAGTTTAAGAATATCCCTATACTCATCCATTATGTTGTTTAGCTCTTTTAGGTTTGCATCTATTTTTTTTATTTCATGGGAATTATTTTTAGAATTTATTATTATGTTATCAAGCTGCGTTTTAATTTCTGTATTTCTAACCACAATTAATTTTCTATTAGAATAATTTATAAACAAATATAGAGCTGTACCTAATGCTCCAATTGTTATTATTGAGCATCCAAGCATCTTATCTATAAAAAATAATACCACCCCTATAATCATAAATAACATTGTGATATACAAATATTTTTTCATATAGGTTATAGAGTCTCGAGGTGCTATTTGTTTTTCTAAAACATCTCTGTGCATTTTTGAATCTTCTATTTTTTTATCAAGATTTATTTTATCAACCTTTATCTTTTTATACTTTTCAATGTTTTGATTCAAAATATGTTGTTGCATCTCATCACAACAAACTTTTGTAACATCATCAAAATTAATCCAGTTATCGTTAGCTTTTTTTATCTTATTCATTATCGTTCCAGTTTTTTCATAATACTCAGTTTTAACACGAATAAGATTCTTACTTATCTCTTTAATTCCTGATATTCCATTATAATAACTAATAATCAATCTTTTGTTTTCCATTAAAATCACTTTAACAAGCTCATCCTTAGCTGTTTCCCTCTGGAATTCATAATTATCGTTATTATACTTCTCTAATTCTTTAATATATTGAATTTTTAAGTTTTCTGCTCCTTCTATATTATATTCTTTTACATAATCAGGTCCAAAAAAATACGTTTGAAGCTCTACTATAAGATTCTCCTTTTTTTCATTAAGCTCATAATTATGCTTTAAAAGTTCTAATTTAATTAGATTATTATCACTTTCTAGAAGCTGCCTTTCCTTTAAAATTATATTGTCTTCAAGGCACGACAAACTGTTTTTCTTTTGCATATAAGATGTTAAAAGAAGCGTAGATCTTTTTCTTCCCTCTAAACCTTTTTTAATATTCTCATCAAATGGTTTAAACATTTTAGTAGCAGGATTTCCCCTAGTTCCGCCAATAACATTAGCCTTTTGTCTTAATTCTTTGGCAACCCCAGGGATCTTAACAATATGCTTAAACCCAGCCCCTAGAAGCATTGATTGTAAATTACTATCTTCCTTATCCGAGCTCTTATTTAGCTCATCAAGACTTATTGTAAACAATTCTTTGTAGGTTCCCTTATCTATATCATATACTCCTTTATTAGAACCTTTTACTTGTGCATTTCTATAAACTACCTCTGGATTACTAAACCCTTTTAACAGTACATTTACTTCTTCTCCTTCATCTGAACTTAAATCACATCTTACATCGTATTGGAATTTAGGCGGTGGTAACTTGCTACCTTTTGAAAACCCAAAAGGTATATTTCTAAGTATTTCCATCAAGGTGGTTTTACCAGACCTATTCGCCCCACCAACAACTATAATTCCATTCCCCAATTCTTCCAGTTTTTCGCCTTGAAATACTCCGAAATCTCTAATATCTAGCTGTGTTATTTTCAAATTATCACCACCTACATTATTTCCAAAACCTCTGTTAATTTTTCGATAAGTAGTTCTCTAGCTTGTGATATAATATCCAAAATCTTCTCTTCATCAAAATCGAATTTATCGGCCTCTATATTTTCCGTAAATATTTGTTTCTTCCAAATTGATCCCCAATTTTTAACAAGTTCATTCTTAAGCTCAGAGTCCGTAGTATATAATCCAATTACCTCTTCTAAATCATTAAAAATAGGATTTTGTAATTTAAGTTCTTCAAAATTTTGAACCATCGATGTCCTAAATTTTATAGATTCTACCCATATAAAATACTTTTGCGAACTTATTTCTTCGTTTATATTTTCTAAAAAATGTTTATAATCTTCATCTGTCATATTAGTTATCTTATTATGCATATCGGTTTTTCCTCTTATAACCAATCGAATAATATATCCTTTAAAATCATCTAACAACTCCACATTTGATGATTTTAATTCACCTGAAATTTCAGGAAGTTCATACGATAAACTATTTAGTTCATCATTAATAACTAGGAGCAAATCACTATAATTTTGTATCTTTTTATCATCCTCTATTGTTATCTCTACCTTTTTATACACAACCGTTGCTATGGGCAAAAACTCCATATGCACAACCTCTTTTTTGTTTACTTCGACGTAATAAACACCGCCTACTCCCTGCTCCCCCATATCACGACCTTGCGGAATTCCAGAAAAAGCTACGATAGGTTTGCTATCATTTATAATACTTTGTTTGTGAATATGTCCTAGTGCCCAGTAATCAATATTCGGAACACTCTTAAGATCATTTAAAGTACAAGGAATATAATTTTTATTATCTCCCTCTAATGCTGTGTGTAACATTGCAATATTAAAAATATCATTATCTAATAAATAATTTTCGTAAAATTTTTCTTTTTCGGATCTATGTTTATATGATTTTCCTATGATTTTTGCAATAACTTTATCTTCTTTATATACCTCAAAAACTTCTGTTTTTTCAGAGCTTATGATATGTAAGTTAGGAGGAAAAGCAAACAATTCCTCGGCACCATTCATAACATCATGATTACCGTAAATTACATATACACTTATATTTTTTTGACCTAAATGTGCACATTGATCTATAAAAATTTTATTTCCTCTTACCGACCTTAAATGACTGTCATAAATATCTCCACAAATTAATATAAAATCCACCTTTAATGAAATAGCTCTGAGACAAATTCTTTCGAAACCATCATATACAGCGTCTTTACACAATTCTTGTAATTTTTCTTGTGGTTTTCCATTTATATTAAGAAATGATCCTAAATGTAAGTCTGAAGCATGAATAAATCGAAATGTTCCACTCATTATCTCTCCACCACCTATTATATATTTTACCATAAAAATCAAAAATATATATAATTACAATTTCCAAATGACAAAAAAAGCTAGTCTTTTAACTAGTTATTATTTTATAAGACCTAATAGTATAATAAATTAAAAAGAGCATACAATAATGTTAGTAGATGATTTAAAATGGTTGAGCCTAGAGTGCTTGTAGGCTGAAATAGCTTTAGAGTATTCGGCCAAAGGTGTACATGAGATCTGCTAAGGTTTTTTATATGCCGGCGGGAAGATTATTATGGGTTCTTAACAGCTGTATATGTGCCTAACTGTATATGTATGGTTCTCCCGGATGTGTAATGTTCGAGCTAAGATAATATGGGTCTCCGCAGGCTTTATTAAGGCACATGAAAATAAACTAGCATTGTTTTTTATTGTTTATACTAATGTCATCTTTATAAAACTAGGGGTTTTTCTTGGTCGAGAGATTATTTTTAGCTCCCAAGGGGTTCCATATTGTCGAGCAAAGATGTATGCATGTGCTGTAATGCTTGTATGATACCAAAAGATAAAGTATGGGTGTGTAAGTATGTGTATGGGTTGTAGTGAAAATCATTTTAGGTTGTCAAAAAATCCCTAGGGTAAAAGGCAAGTTTTTAGGTACATAAAAATAAACAACAAAACAAATAGACTAGCATATTGTTTTGTTATTTATTTAATTGTACCTAATATAAAACTTGCCTTTAACATTTTATAAAAACTATAATATTGTTACCTACTTTGTATTATTTCATCATTTCTTTATTTTCACTCATAGGTTCACTAACATCATATTGACCACCAATAGACTTAACCTTTTCTCCAGCAAGAAGAAACTGAACCTTTGTAACACCTAATTCCTTATCTAAAACTAATGTATTAACTATTGAAAATAAAGCCATTTGCTCTCCTGCTGATCCATTTACCTTTAATTCACCTTTTAAATTAACATAGGCTATCTTTTCTTTAATTTGCACATCTGACACTTGTAGACTTGTAGGCAATGTTGCATATGTTTTTGCTGTGCTACCACTTTTAGTAGCTGGTCCCTTTACTAATTCCTCTACAATTGACTTAGCTGTAGGTGATGTTATTGTTCTTTTTTCTCCAACAAAGTACATAGCTTGGTCATCACTAAAATACAATACGACTTCTCTACTTTTTATATCTTCATTTTTAACTGCTGGTGTAACTGTAGGAGCCACTGTAGCTGCTGCTGGTTTTTCTACTTTAGTTGCAACTGTTGATTCTTCTTTTACTTCGCTTTTTGTGTTAGTGTCTTTTACCTCAGTTTTTCCACAAGCAGCTAATGTAAAGACAACTACACCACATAATATTACTGAAAGAAATTTTTTCATTTTTGTCACCTTCCTATTAAAGTATTATATTAATTTTGTTAAAGATAATTTAAATTTTTATTATCAATTATTACTAAATTATATCATATATTATAAAATAAAGTATTTATCTTTCTAATAGTTAAGTTTTCCAAATTCTACATACCACTTACAATACTTATTACCTATTTCATCTCTATAAGTTCCTTTATTATCCTTTACCATAACTGTTGCTCTTTTGTTAATTTTATATATGAAACCATTATATTTATTACCATCATTCAAAAAACTTACCTTTTGTCCTATTATCAATCCATATTTTTCTGATATAATTTCCTTTTGACTTGGCAATTGATGAACAACATCTGTATGAGCAAACATATTGTGAACCATAGTTTTAAACCTAATCTTTTTGCAACTAGATTCTTTGTAAAGATGTAACTCAATCAAATGGCATAATTCATGTTCAAATACTATTTGAAATGCCTCTAATGAATCTTTTGTTTTAATTCCGGATACAATCTTATCTCTTTCAACCTTATAATACTGAAAAAAGAATTTTATACCCATCCTAATTTCATACGTTTCTTCTGATCCTTCCAATAGTTTTATTTTCCTACTATATATGGTTTTTCCTGCAGCTGACGTCATCCTTGTAGATAATGAAAATTTTAAAGTCCCCTTAAAGTTTCTTCTAAAATAAAAATCAAAGAATTCTTCATCATATAAATGGAATAAAATTTTCAGGTCATCATTTGACATACATTGTATATCACCTGTTTTTACATTTTTAGATTTACTAATGAATAGATCCCTTATATTATTTCTTTTTATAATTATTTCTGAGTCATAATATTTTAAATCTTTTATACCTTCACTTATCATTACTCTACTTCCTTATACTAAGCCACCTTAAAATAAACAATATGTATTTTTTTGCTATTTTCAGCTTCTCTATTTTTTTATTAAAACTAAGACAAAAATCCCACATATAGATGTAGGATTTTCATATTTAAATATTTTTTAAGATTGTTGTATTAATTATAAAATCAAGTGTATCCTTATACTGATTAGATCCTGCATTTAATCCATCAAATTCTAACTTTAAACCGTTAACAAATTCTTTTTGAATCTCATCTACATTAACATTTTGATATTGAAATTTTTCTTCAATTTCTTGAATTTTCTTTAAAATATTTTCTTTGTGAAAAGACAAAACTACATCTTTTTTTATAGACAATTTAAAAACTAACAATAAACTTAGATAATCTTGTTTCTTTAAATTTAATTCATCATTTAAATTTATGTCAATATTTTGTAATGATTTATTTAAAAATTCTAAGGATTTATTTAATTGATTCTTATATATTTTTATGTCTCCGCTGCCTATCATAAATGCTAATATTGTCTTTATAGTATATTTTATATTATTTCCTAAAGTGTCTTTAGCATTTATACCAAAGGCACCACTAGCAAATTGATTAGAAGCTAAAAGTCTGAGTAACTCATTTCTATTATAGTTTTCATATTTGTCATGGTCCTCTTCCTGCTTTGAAACATCTTTATAATAAAATGATGTTGATTCAGAATCCTCAGCTAAATCTCCATAAAAAACTTCCAATCTTTTCGTCGTTTTAACAGGTAAAATCTCTCTTATTCTTATGCCTACTATTGGATCTTCCATTTCCTCATAAAGTATAAACGCGGTTTCTTTGCATATTATACCGACCTTTTTAGAGATTTCAACAATCTTATTATTCATTGCTTCTTGAAGTTCTCCTCGTTCATATTTAACTCTATGTTGGAGTGATTCTATTCGTTTTTTGTACCACATTTTTTCAATTAGATTAACATTCTCCTCAAGTTCTAGATCATTCAAGAAAATTACTCTCTGAATTCTATTTTTCCCTACTTTCCCTTTTAATATTACAACCCCACCGACGTCTCCATTAATTTTAGCGAAAATAGAAAATGGTTCCTTATCATACATATATTCGATAGTTCTTGGGAATGTTGTTTCAACCTTCATTTTACCCCAATCTATTTCAATATCAGTAACTATCGGATTTTTAATTCTATTAAATTGTTTAAGTACTATATCTTCAATTCTCTCATCAGGATTTATAACTTCTGCAGCGCCATAACTAATTCTAGCTAATTTGTTAATAAAATAGCTATTTACTGAAGTATTTATCCCAAAAGGAAATATTCGACTTTCTTTAATATTATCTTCTACAAAATCCAATATTTCTTTTTCATCTTCGACTACATCATCTGTAAATAAAAATATTATATTTTCCTCTTTATCATCTTTATTAAGGAGAGCATATTTTATTGCATCAAAAATAACTGCATCATTTTCAGCGAAAAGTTCTTTAATCCATTTACTAGCATCACTTAAATTTTCTTCATTAAATTCAACCTTTATTTCTTTAGAAAAATAATGAAGTTTATCTCCAAAAGCAACAATATTAAATGTATCTCCTACTGCTAAATTTCTTAAACATAGCTGAAGAGCATTTTTGCCCTCTTTTAACTTGTCTCCACCCATTGATTCTGATATATCTAGAAGAAAAATATAATTTTCTCCGGAGATTATTTGATCTATTTCAATCTCTGGAATGAATCTTAAATATAAAATCCCTTTGTCTTCTCTCGGATAATCATATATCATTCCTGTAGTTTCTACCTTCTCTTGCTCTTCCAGTATTATTTCTAAATCTTCATCCATTCTTTGATTTTTTTCAGCGAGTGTCACTTTATATAAATTATTTTCTTCATATTCAACCTTTAATTTATGAGAAGAACACTTAAATTCTAATTTTGTTAAAGATTCTACTAATAAACTTAAAGTGAATTTGTAATCATCATTTTTATTAATAATTCCATTTTCACAAGTAAGTAATTCATTCTCTCCAGAAAGATTTATTGGAGTTATTATCGTCGGAATAATTAATTTTAAATTTCTATTTTCATAACTAAGTTCCTCTATATATGATACTTTTATTTGAACAACTTCATTAGCGATTATCTTACCAATAACTATTCTAATTATATTATCTCTAAATTCCTCGAGCAAAAAAGTATTATTATCATTATTTTTAAAATTCTCATATATTTTATTTGCTTCTTCTTTATCTTGTATTAATCCCTTTATTGTTCTCCCACCGAGCACTGCCTCAAAACCTGAAATAACAGCTCCGTCTGGAACTGGGAAAGTATAAATTGCTTCAACATCATTGCTTCCTTTGTTCTCATATACATGGTCAATAGTATACTCAGCGAATTCCCCACACAAATTTCCTTTTATATTAACTTCTTTTAAAATTATGTTATTCTTATGTCCCTCTTTATGGTTTATATTATTGATTGGCATTATATCTATCCCTCCTGATTTTATATAACAAAAACTTAACAGAAATTTTAAAATATCATAAATATATTTTATCATTAATATTATAATTAGTCTTTGAATTTACGCAATATTTTTATTTTGAAATGATATTCTTGTTATTTGTTTTTATCTACCTTATAATAATTAATGGATATGTTAATTATTATTATAATTAAATACTTTTAAAGGAGAAATCTTATATGAAAAATTGTATAGTAGCACAATCAGGTGGTCCAACGTCTGTAATTAATGCTAGTGCTATAGGCATTCTCGAGTCAAACATTAGCTCTCATTTTTATGATAATGTGTATGCCGGAATAAATGGAATTCAAGGTATTCTAAACAAACATATTGTAAACCTATCTGACATTAATTACGATGAAGTTAAAGGATTAAAGTATACTCCCTCTTCAGGCCTTGGTTCGTGTAGATATAAGTTAAAATCATTTGAAGAAAACAATGAAGAATATATAAAAATCTTTGAAATATTAGAAGAATACGAAATTAAAACTTTCTTTTATATAGGCGGAAATGATTCTCAAGATACTGTGCATAAATTTAGTATTTATGCAAATAAGCACAATAAAGATGTGAAATTTATTGGCATACCAAAAACTATAGATAATGACCTACCAATTATGGATCATACACCAGGTTTTGGAAGTGCAGCTAAACTAATTGCTACATCAGTTCTTGAGAACTTTCTAGATGCCAGTGTATACTCTCCAAAAGGTGTCTTCATACTTGAAACTATGGGACGCGATACTGGGTGGCTTGCAGCTAGTGCTTGCATAGCAACTATTAACGGTAATCCAGTTGCAGATTTCATATATTTACCAGAAGTAGCTTTTAGTCCAGATAAATTTATAGAAGATGTAGCTAAAAAACTCACTCAAAAAAATCATGTTTTTGTTGTAGTATCTGAAGGAATCCGAACTAAAGAAGGTAAATTTATAGGTGAAGCGGAAGGTACCAGTCATGATAAGTTTGGACACACTCAGTTAGGTGGAGTATGTGGCTTCCTGAAAAATTTAATTTTAAACACTAATACTGCAGAGAAAGTTAGAGTTTTAGAACTTTCCACACTTCAACGTTGCTCTATGCACTGTGCTTCTCAAACAGATATAGATGAAGCCTTTGAAGTAGGAAAAGCTGCAGCGAAGTACTCTATTCACGGAATTAGCGGAAACATGATAGGTATAAGAAGGCTGTCAAATACCCCTTATACTTCAGAAACTTTTGCACTTGAAACTTCAAAAGTTGCAAATAAAATTAAATACTTCCCTAAGGAATGGATAAACGAAGAGGGTAACAATGTAACTCGCGATGCTTATGAGTACACACTTCCATTAATTATGGGTGAACCAAAAATAGCCATAGAAAATGGTCTTCCAAAATACACTTTTTTAGAAAAATCATTTAAATTATAGATAAATCATATCCTGAGTCGCTGCAATATTAATGACTTTCCTTCAGAAATGTCGTTAAAAATGAACGTAAATTAATGGTTCCTTTATACTATAAAAATATATAACAAAACTCTATGAAATATTTTCATAGAGTTTTGTTATATATTATGGCAACGGATTCTCATTACCATATTTGAAATAAATTAATGAGTTTAAAAATCTTTGGTATTTACTGATTTCAGAACTAACTTCACGTCCAGGAAAAAACACCATCGAAATAACTTCCCATAAAAATACCCATCCACCTATGTTAAATCCTTGTTGTATGGTTCCAAGTATTATATTTTTATCACCACTTGAACCTAAAAAAACAGATACGCCTAATAAGCTAAGGGCTATGAGTACATACTTAAATATCTTATGATAATTATTCTTTAGTATTTTAATTTCTTGATGTAAATAAAAGGAGTAATAGGTTTTAATTCCTGCAATTAACGACTCTTCTCGGCTTATGTCTTTTTCACCTTTTGGTAAATAAAAACATATATCCACTCCGTATTTTTCCGGAATTTCTTCAAAACAATTTTCAAGAAAAATTACTAAATCCGGATCCATATCTCTTTTTCTAAATGGGGCATTATCCCAGTCATTAAATATATCAGTATACTTATCTATCCCTACCTGTATAACGTAATTTCCTGTAGTAGGATTCCGTTCATAAATCTTTTGAAGATAATCACTTCTCTTTGGCTTAATATATCTTTTCTTAAGCTTAGTTTTCATTCGGTGCAATATATTGTGCATTTTATCAACCCTTCATAACTAATTCAGTTATGCCTTATTATACAGCTTTTAATTAAATTAGCCAATATAGACATTAGTGGTAACCTATCAATAACTCTAACTATTTGAGTTATCCTAAAAGTTTTATTTTAATATTTATAAAATGTACCTAAGTACCAATTTAAAATTTTCTCTCCCCAAATTATCATAAACAAAGTAGCCATTATAATAGATGGACCAAATGCCATTTCAGATCTACCATTTTTCTTTTTAACCTTCAATAAATAAACACCAATTACTCCTCCAATTATAAAAGAAAAAAATATCATAACAAACGTTAGCTTAAATCCTAAAAACAGTCCACAAAGCCCACAAATTTCTACATCTCCCCAACCCATGCCCTCTGTTCCTAAAATAAGTTTTGACATTAAAATAATAAAAGTTATGATACCTGCGCCCAGTAACCCCCCATATATATAGTCAATCACTGGCTCTCCCAAATAAAAATTCACTCCTAGCGAAATAATACCTACAGCTATTGCAAGCCATGTAGTCGTAGCATAAACCTCCATAGTATCGTAATCTATCATAGCTATAACAATTAAAAATGGTATAAGTATTAAATATTTTGCAAGATAAATACTATATCCATATTGAAAATAGGTTAAAATAAAAAGTACAGCTGTCGTAAGTTCTACCAGTGCATATCTTATAGATATCTTCTCTCCACAGTTCCTACATTTACCTCTTAAAAAGATCCAACTAATTACCGGTATAAGATCATAAGGTTTTATCCTATTTCCACATGACGTGCAGTGAGAAGGTGGATATGATATACTTTCTCCTCTTGGTATCCTATATATACATACATTCAAGAAACTTCCTATTAGTAGTCCTAATATAAAAATATATATTGCTATGATACTTTCCATTGATGGAACCTCCTTAAATTCGGACTTTAAATTTAAATACAAGTTTCTAACTCTATTGTATTTATTTCCATTATTACTTTACCATATATATGCAGATAAAAGTATTAAAAAAAATTAAATGTCCAAAGTTATAATAACTTTGCACATTTAGATTATTCAGTTGCAATCATAGCTTTCGACAAGAGTTTTCGACAAGTGACAGTCACCATATGTGCTATTGTTTAAAAATAAGCAAAAAAAAATCTTACAATAATATTAATTATTATTGTAAGATTTTTTCCCCTTTTATTTTATAATAAGTTCTATAAACTGAAATTTTTTCTAAATATTTTATTTTTTTACACTTTCGTCCTTTTGTGTAGTTTTTTCTACAATTGGTGTAGGGTATCCTGCACTTGTTGTAGGATACAATTCAACACCACCAACATTTACACTTACATCAGCTTCTGCATTAATTACAACAGTAAAATTAGTTGCTGATGTAGCTTTGGGCGTTGGTACTTTCTGAAGATAATCTGTTATTTTTTTACTCTCATCACTAGTGCTATTTCCAACTTCTAAAATAGCAGCAGCCGACTTTATTTCGCCTTTTGCGATTTGTGCATATGTGGCATCAGCAATAGCCTTTGCACTAGCAACATCTGCCTTTACCTTAGCGTCCTTTAGTACCCCACTAAACTTAGGCACTGCAATCACTGCTAAAATCCCAATTATTGAGATTACAATTATAAGCTCAATTAAGGTAAATCCTTTTCTTTTAATTTTATTCGTCTTGTTTTTTGGTATCTGCTTTAAAATATTTGACATAAAAATACTCCTCCTTACAATAATTTATTTATCTCAATTATTGCCAAGAAAGAGTAATTTGTATTCAGTTTATAAAAATGATTATTTAACTACAGGTATTACAGGAAGTGTCACAAAAGATAAACTTATAAAAGGATCGTATTCGGCCCTAACTCCAAAAGCTTTGGCCATCCTACTAAGCCTTTTTAAATTCTCCGCTACCATATAGGGAGCCTCAAATGTCATTATTCCTCCAATTGGCAAAATTAACTGAGCAATAACTTTTCCTTCCGAAACCATTACTATACCCCCGCCAGTAGAAATAAGAGTATTAACTGCAACCTCCATATCCTTTTCATTATCCCCAACTACTATTACATTGTGAGAGTCATGAGCTATGGTTTGTGCTATAGAACAATTTTTCAAGCCTAGTCCTTCTATAAATGAAGTGAAATGTTTACCTGTATTATTATGCCGTTCAAATACTGCTATTTTTAATACATCTTTATCAATTACCCTCTTTATATAACCAGACTCATTTTCTATTTTTCTCTGCACCAATTTAGTTTGCACAGAATTTGGAATTAACTTTATCACACTTACTGTAGGAGTTTCGCTTTCAACTTTAAAAACTTCACTCTTAATGAACTCCATATGCATAGAAGATTTTATATTTAATTTTGAACGTTTTTTATCTGGTAATTCTTTATATTCTTTACCATTTTTTATTACTTTTAATATATTCAGACCCTTTAGTTCTTCAAATATCACAAGGTCTGCTTTATACCCTGGAGCTATAGCCCCTCTGTCATATAAGTCATAACACTTAGCTGCATTATAGGATGCCATTATAAACGCCTTTATAGGATTAAGTCCCTGCTTTATAGAAAGCCTAATACAGTTATCTATAGAACCTCTTTCTAATAAATCATCTATATGCCTATCATCGCTGCAGTATAAAAATCTTCCGTAATTACGGTTGTTAACTGCTGGAAGTACGGCCTTTAGTTTTTTTGCAGCTGACCCTTCTCTTAGCATAACATACATTCCTCTACTAACTTTTAGTAATGCATCTTTCGCATTATTACATTCATGATCTGTTTTTATGCCACAGCTGATACATGCATTTAGCTCACTAGATGATATATTAGGACAATGACCGTCAATGTGTTTATTCTTTGCCATATCTATTTTTTTTAGCAATTTATCATCTTTATTTACAACTGCTTGAACATCCATTACTTCACCGAGGCCAATCACGCAATTATTATCAATTAACTCTTCTAAATCTTCGACGTTAAATACGTACCCACTATCCTCAAATTTTGTGACAGGAACACAAGATGGTAACATAAAAAATATATCTATTGGTGCTTCCTTACTGCTTTCAATCATTGTTTTAACACCATTTATTCCTTCAACATTAGCTATTTCATGAGGATCTGCTATTATTGTAGTTATACCTTTTTTAATTACCACCTCCCCAAACTGTTTTGGCATAACCATAGAGGACTCTATATGAACATGTGCATCGATGAAACCTGGAGCCACATATAAGTCTGAACAATCAATTTCAAGATTCCCTGAGTACTCACCAATTCCTATAATAATACCCGCAACAATCGCAATGTCCCCTCTATCTACCTCTTCAGTAAATACATTAATAAACCTTGCATTTTTCAGCACTAAATCTGCCTTTATTCTTCCCATCGCAACATCAATGTTTTTCTTAACTTGCTCCATATAATTCCTCCCTCTATATTTTGCTAATCCCTTTATATAAATTATTACGAAAGTAGTTACAGTATTCCTTATTACTACTCTAAACATATTTTTCTTGTTTAGAGTTCGATTAAATAAGCGTATGAAAAATTTATACTTGTTATTACAAAAATAAAAAACACAGCTATTGCTGTGCTTCATCACAGTCAGACTGTGTTTCATCTTCCTCCATTTTTAACCCTACTCTATTATACCAATCTACATATATATAGAATAAACTTACAACATCCTGTTGATTATAT
Source organism: Clostridium estertheticum (assembly GCF_026650985.1). Taxonomy (GTDB): domain Bacteria; phylum Bacillota; class Clostridia; order Clostridiales; family Clostridiaceae; genus Clostridium_AD; species Clostridium_AD estertheticum_C. Next base: position 187,622 of record NZ_CP086239.1, on the reverse strand, counting down.
AATAGTATTTTTTCTTTCTTCTCAGGAGGCATTCTATTGATATAATCATTATCCTTAACTATCTTACTAAATGTTTTTGCTAAATTAGAACCACTTATTACTTCACTTTCCCGATCAATCTCAAATATCTTTTCTAGAGCTTTAAGACCAATGCAAGTTCCCTCTGCCTTTTCAAAACATTTCTGTAAATCTATTTCTCCAAAATAACCCTCTAATACAAAGTCTATTTTATAAGCTTTTAATAGATAGTTTATAACTGTAAAATCATTGTTTCCTGAAAACGTAACAATGTATTTTTTATTGTACTTAGTCTTCATTTCTTCAAAATAATTTTTAGCTAAAGATAATATTTCTATAGCATCTTTCTTATTTTCTGCCATGTACTGCGTAACCTTTATCTCATTTGTTATCTCATCATAAAAGCAGCACCCAAATACTCCAATACATATAGGCTTTTTATAAATGTAATGCTCTAAATCAAAAAACAATGCATCTTTAAAGAGTTGTTTATTTCCGTCTATGGTAAGAGAGCCTTCTACTGAAATATCTCCTACCTTAATACTATTAAGTTTTGTAATCACAATATCACTCTTTTCTACTAAGTTTTATAAGAGGCAAAACCGTAAATTTGCACATGTCTAATTTAAAACTCTGCTCTACTTACATGTTATCACATTTTAACTGTTTTATAAAAGCATTTTGTACATTTAATAAATTTTATTATTGTTCTTTATTGACACTAATATATAACCATGTTAATATATTAGTGAGAATAGTTTTCATTAAGGAGTGATTGTTATAAGCATTTATGATTTAAAGCCAGGAGATAAAGCACTAATTCAATCGGTTTGCGGGGACGACAAGTTTGCTAAAAGATTACTCGCATTAGGCTTCATTGAAGGTACCGAAGTTAAATTAATTGCTACTGCACCTTTAGGAGATCCTATAATTATTAATTTACGTGGTTTTAATATAGCCATTAGAAAGAATGACGCTAAAAATATATCCATACTAAAATCGTAAATATTATACCCAAGATATCCAAAGGAGGATTTGAATGATTACTGCCGCTTTATTAGGTAATCCTAATGTTGGTAAAACGACTCTATTTAACGCACTTACAGGTTCTAACCAATATGTAGGGAATTGGGCTGGAGTAACAGTAGAAAAAAAAGAAGGCTTCGTAGAAAATAAGATTAAAATCGTCGACTTACCTGGTATTTATGCCATGGATACTTATTCAAATGAAGAAAAAGTTTCCAAGGAATTTTTACAAAGTGGTAACGTGGATGTAATTATAAATATTGTTGATGCATCAAGCCTTGATAGAAATTTATATCTTACAACTCAATTAAAGAAGTTTAACAAACCAATAATTTTAGTATTAAACATGATTGATGTAGCACTTGCTAATGGTTTGGATATTAATTATAACCTGCTAGAACAAAAACTAGGGGTAAAGATAATACCAATAGTTGCTTCAAAGGGAAAAGGGATTTCAGATGTTAAAAATTGTCTTCTTAAAGGGGATTATATTAGTAACACCACAAACAATCTAGACTTCAAAGATGAAAAAGAAACTTATTCGTACATCGAAGTTTTACTAAAATCCTGCACTAATAAAAAGAAAAATAATAAAGTTTCTATTACACAAAAAATAGATAAAATCGTGCTTAATAGAATTCTTGCTTATCCTTTATTTTTCCTAAGTTTATTTATAATTTTTATGTTTACCTTTAACTGGGTTGGACAACCTTTAGCCGATTTACTCGATAGCTTGCTTAATGATATTATTGTACCATTTTTAACTAATATATTATCGAATAATAGTGCTTGGTTCTCTTCTCTACTAATTGATGGTGTCATAGGCGGAGTAGGTTCAGTAATAGTATTTTTGCCAGTTATATTAGCATTATTCTTAGGCATTTCATTTTTAGAAGACAGTGGCTACATGGCAAGAGCTGCCTTTATAATGGATAAATTAATGAGGAGAATGGGTTTATCAGGTAAAGCTTTTATTCCCTTAATTGTTGGTTTTGGTTGTTCTGTGCCTGCTATAATGTCTGCTAGAACACTTGAGAGTGAGAAAGATAGAAAATTAACAGCGCTTTTAGTACCTCTTATGTCTTGTAATGCTAGACTTCCAGTTTATGCATTGTTTGCATCAGTGTTTTTTCCAGGTAGCAAAACCCTCATGGTATTTTCATTATACTTAATGGGAATTGGTATAGCCTTTGGAATTGGTATTTTATTTAAAAACACATTATTCAGAAAAGACGAAGAACCTTTTATTATAGAATTACCTGAATATCAATTGCCAGAACTAAAAAGCTTATTAATACATACTTGGGCAAAAGGTAAAGGTTTCTTAAAGAAAGCTGGTACTATAATCTTTTCTATTTCTGTACTAGTATGGTTTTTATCAAACTTTAACACTACAGGTATGGTTGATATAAACTCTAGTTTTTTAGCTAGTATAGGTAAATTTATAAATCCAATATTTATTCCTCTTGGATTTGCCTCATGGCAAAATTCAGTATCACTTTTAACTGGTCTCATGGCTAAAGAAGTAGTTGTAGGCACCATGGGTGTTATATATGGTGGTAATTTAACACATTCTTTAGCTAATCATTTTACTTCACTATCTGCTTATAGTTTCTTAGTTTTCGTATTATTATACACTCCTTGTGTATCAGTAATTGCAACTATGAAAAAGGAATACGGAAACAAAATGGCAATTTTTTCTGTATGTTACCAATTAACATTGGCTTGGGTAGTTTCTTTCATAATATTTAATGTTGGAAGCATAATAATGAGGTAATATAAAATATAAAGAGGTGATGTAGCCGTGGAATTCATTATTGTTGGTGTGATCGTTATCGCAGCTGGATATATCTTATATACTAATATAAAGAAACAATCACATGGTGATTGTGGCTGTGGAAATGGCTGTAAAGGCTGTAACCATAGTTGTGAAGTAAAACCATCTAATAAAAAATGATAACAAAATCGAATGAAAAAGTGGTATAGTACATAAATGTACTATACCACTTTTTTTATAATCTGCTGCTTACTGTTTTTAGTGGCTGCTTTGTGTTTATATTATTCTTCATAAGAGACATTTGTTTTTTAGCTAATTTTTCTTTTCTCAATAGATCTAAGTCATTATCGATAACGTTAACTACCTTAAATATTTCAGGCAAATTTACAACATCTTCGTAATTATGAAGCATAAGAATCCCTTTCAGCTTTTCATCATGTTCTAGTAGGTATTCATTATACAATTCAACCCACTTTGCTCCGTTAATTTCATCTTTTCTCTTGATACCAATAAACTGCTCCACACTTTTTAAACTACAACTCTTAATTCCCATTCTTTTGTGAAATGGTCTTATAAACTTATACAAATCCATGTGATCCCTTGGTAACCTATAGCCGAAATTATATCTATACATCTTCCTAATTATGAAAGGTTCATCAAATGCTGTACCATTATAGGAACACCATCTTTTAAACTTACCCATAGCTTTCGTAAATTCTTTTAAAATATTCACTTCTTCGCTTGGTGACTCCGCGAAATATTGAACAATTTTAAATTCACCTTCGCTTAAGTAATACCCTAAAGATATTAGTACTATTTTGTCATATTCTAGATCAAAACCCGTAGCTTCAATATCCAAATATGCAATAGTATCCATCTTGTATTTGCTGAAAATTTCGTCTGGTAAAATAACCTTAATTTGATATTCTTTTATGAACATAGTTCCCCCTAATCTATAAAAAAAGAAAAGCATACATCATAACAAATGTGTTTTTATTTGTTAAGTAATTCTAAACAAGTTTTACATTTTTCTATAATCTAATAATACAGTAAAATTTGCGTTATTGCAAATGCTACAATAAGGTAACTACTACAATAACACAGAATTCAATAACCGGTGTGTAATCCTACATTCTATCTACGACTTCTATACCTATAAGGCCTAATGCGTTCTTAATTACTTGACAAGTAGCTTCTACCATTTTAATTTTCGCTTTTTTATCAGATTCATCTTTCAAATTAGATATATTGTACTGATTGTAAAATTTATTAAAAGCTTTAGCTACATCAATAACGTATCTTGTAACCATAGATGGTTCTAATTTATCAATAGCAAACAGGATTGATTTTTGGAAACCTTCTAACTGCTTCACAAGTTCAAATTCTTCTTTAGAATTCAATTTGTTGTAATCTAGCTCTACATCAGTTTCATTATTTTTGCTAGTCTCTTCAACTTTTCTTAATATACTTTTTGCTCTTGCATAAGTATATTGAACATAAGGACCTGTTTCTCCCTCAAAGCTAAGCATTTCTTCCCAATTGAAGACAATGTCTCTTTCTCTATGATTTTTTAAATAAGTAAATACAATAGCACCTATTCCTACTTTTTTAGCTACATCCTCTTTGTTTTCAAGTTCAGGGTTTTTTTCATTTATTACTTCAAGTGTTTTAGCCACCGCTTGATTTAATAAATCATCTAGGAAAATAACATCACCTTTTCTTGTAGATAATTTTTTATCTGCAAATCTTACTGTACCAAAAGGTACATGCACACAATCATCTGCCCATTTATTTCCCATAAGCTTTAAAGTAGTAAAGACTTGTTTAAAATGAAGAGCTTGATCTTTTCCAACTACATAAATATTTTTATAAAAGTCGTAAGTCTTCTTTCTATATGTTGCTGCTGCTAAATCACGAGTTGCGTAAATTGTAGCTCCATCTGATTTTTTAATTATGCATGGTGGAATATTGTATTCATCAAGCATTACAACCTTAGCTCCATTACTCTCAACTAGTAATCCCTTTGCATCTATATCCTTAATAATGTCATCCATCTTATCACAATAGAAACTTTCACCAGCATAAGAATCAAATTTAACATTTAATGTTTCATAAAGTTTTTTAAACTCAACTAAACTTACGTCACGAAATTTAGTCCAAAGCTCAACTTCCTCGTCGCAACCATCTTCTAATTTTTTAAAGTACATTTTAGCTTGCTCATTAAGAGTTGGGTCAAGATCAGCTTCCTCATGGAATTTAACATAAATTCTTAATAGTTCTTTAATCGGCTCGCTAGCTAAAGCATCCTCATCTACCCAGTTCTTATAAGCATAAATAAGTTTACCGAATTGAGTGCCCCAATCTCCAAGATGGTTAATTCCAGTACAATTATATCCTTCGAAAGATAATATTTTATATAATGAGTTACCAATAACTGTAGTGAATAAATGTCCTACATGGAACGGTTTTGCAATATTAGGTGATGAATATTCTACTACTATATTCTTACCTTCACCAACTTTAGATGAACCATAATTATCTCCCTCATCTAATATTTTTTCTACTGTATTTTTAATAAACGCCCCTTTGTCTAGGAAGAAATTTAAATAAGGACCAAAACACTCTATTTTCTCAAAACCGTCTTTTTCTATTTTTTCTTTTAAATCCTTAGCTATCATATTTGGTGCTTTTCTCATAACTTTAGATAATTGGAAACATGGAAAAGCAAACTCTCCCATTTCAGGTTTTGGTGGTATCTCAATTAAATTTTCTATTGTTTCTATATCGAGCTCCACCAATTGTTTAATCCTCTGCGCAACTATTTTTTTATAATCCATAAAATTCCCCTCCTGTTTTGCTCTAGGTTAGATAACAATTATTAACTGTTATCCCTCCTATTATGCATTTCGCCTTATGATAATTATTATCACTAATTTGAAAACTCATGTATATTGTAATATAACAAAAAACCCATCTCTAAATAAAGAGACGGGTTATATTTCCGCGGTACCACTCTGATTGACTATAAAGTCCACTCAATATTTTAACGCTAGTTAGCGACTTACCCTATAAGAGTCAAAAATTGTTACTTTTAACTAGTTCAGGCAGCTTCTCCAAGGTTCTTTTCCTAAAATTAATGCATCATCAATTTTGTTAAATATCTATCTATTTAACTTCCTATATCTTATAAGGCTTACACTATGTCCTTACTCGCTTTAAGATTAATAAGAAAGTACTGTCCTCTTCTTTGAATTTAGTAATTATAAATTTACTCGATACTACATTATATTATATCCCTATGAGTACATATTTGTCAATTTTTTTAAATTTTTATATAGACAATTAATAGTTACTAATTCTTTCTAAATATTTCACTCATTGATAGACTCAGAAAATTTTTGTAGATTATTAATAGGTTCCCTGCATGTATAATTCTCACAAATATAAGCAGTAGTTTTCCCCATCAAAGGTTTATGCGCAGCCAACTCTGAATTAATAGAATTTAGACTTCCATCACCAGCATTTAATACTACTGTAGCAAAAGGAAGATAAGTGCTATTAATCTCTTTAATCATAGCTTTGGTTTCGCCTGAATTCTCATCTCCAGAGATTATAATATCCTTTCCTGGTACTGTACTATATAGTAATGCTGTCATAAAATAAGCATGAGCGCTCTCTATAGTTTTAACCTTTGACGCAAAGATTTTAAATTGTAAAACGGCCTCATCTTCTAATTTAGTATTAGCCGTTAATCTAGCAAGTCTTAACATATTTAAAGTAGCAACTGAATTACCCGATGGCATTGCACCATCATATATATCTTTAGGCCTTGAAATTAGTTCTTCGCCGTCAACTCCATACAAAAACAATCCACCCTGCTTTTCATCTTTAAACAGTTTAATCATATTTTCATTAAGTTCTATAGCCTTGGTTAAATATACTGCATTAAAAGTAACCTCATATAATTCAATTAAAGCATGAACCGTAAAAGCATAATCGTCTAAATAACCTAAATTGGCAACATCACCATCTCTATATCTAGCCATTAACCTTCCTTTATCATTAATCATCTTACTTAATATGAAATTCATAGCCTTTTCTGCAACATTTATATAGCTTTTATTTTGAAAAACTCTTCCACCATAGGCAAGAGCTGCAATCATAAGTCCATTCCATGAAGTTAATATTTTATCATCCTTATAAGGATGAATTCTCTCCTCTCTATATTCAAACAGTTTCTCCCTCATTTTTTCTAATTTTATATTTACTTTTTCATCTATACTAGTACTACTTTGTTTTCCAATAAGATTTGGAATATTTCGCCCCTCAAAATTACCTTTCGTCGTTATATTATATTGTTCACAATAGGTTTTATAATGCTCTTCACATAAAACTAAAGCTACTTCCTCATACGTTAACAAATAATATTTACCCTCGATGCCTTCACTATCTGCATCCTCGGCTGAGTAAAAAGCCCCCTCCTTTGAAGTCATATCCCTTAAGATATAAGTAAATATTTTATCTGCAACTTCTTTATAAAACTTTTTACCTGTGGCTTCAAAAGCTTCAATATATACTTGCGCTAAAAGTGCATTATCATATAACATTTTTTCAAAGTGAGGCACTAACCACTTCTGATCTGTTGAATACCTTGAAAATCCAAAACCAATATGATCAAAAATTCCACCTGCGTACATTGCTTCCAAAGTTGTTTCTACTATTTCTAATGCCTTAGGCTCATTGTAATTTTTCCAATATCTCAATAAAAATTGTAAATTGTGAGGAGCTGGGAATTTTGGAGACCTTCCAAATCCACCATACTTATCATCAAAAACACTTGCAAAGCTACTAAATGCATTATGTATTTCATCTTCACCCATTTCTCCAGGTTTAACAAAAACATCATTCTTTTTTATATGCTCCACTATTTTTTTACTAGATTCTATAATACTCTCTTTATTTTCATTCCACTGCTCCGCAATAGAAATTAGTACGTCTTTTATCCCTGGCATTCCACGCATGCTTTCCCTTGGAAAATAGGTACCTGCATAAAAAGGTTTTTTATCTGATGTCATAAAAATTGTTAAGGGCCATCCACCACTACCAGTGAGAGACTGACATACCGACATATAAATACTATCTACATCTGGACGTTCTTCACGATCAACCTTTATTGATATAAAATATCTATTTAGTATTGCTGCTACCTCTTCATTTTCAAATGATTCCTTTTCCATAACATGACACCAATGACAAGTTGAATAGCCGATACTTACGAATATAGGTTTGTCATCCGCTTTTGCTTTTGTAAAAGCCTCTTCACTCCATGGATACCACGCCACTGGATTTTGGGCATGTTGTAATAAATATGGAGACTTTTCATTAATTAATCTATTAGGTATGTTTTCTAGATTGTTCATAATACCACCGCCTATAAGTTTATTTGCATTTAAAATATATTATATCCTTATAGTACAACTTTAAGTCCCTAAATATAAAGCTCCAAAGCATTTAAATTTGCAGTTTTCACTAGTTTATATGTTAAAATATAAGGAGGGTATTCTACACGAAAATTATCGGTAATTTAGTTGAAACGGAGTGAATATTATGGAAATAAATAATTGGGTAAAGGTAATTTTACATTCCTTACATGAAGGTGTCCTCATAGCAGATAGTAATGGCATTGTAAAATATATAAATCCCGCATACACAAGAATAACAATGGTAAGTAGCAATGAAATTATAGGCAAATTTTTATCAGAAAAAAGACCTGGTTCTAGGCTTATGAATGTAATAGAAGGTGGTAAAGAATTATTGAGGGTTCCTAGAAAAGAGGGTGACATTGAATATATAGTAAATATGGTTCCAATTATAGAAAAGGCACAGACAATCGGAGGTATTTCCATTTTAACAGAAATGACAGAAATGTATAACATTACAGAACAATTAAATAAATCAAACATTATGATAAGAAATCTACAAAAGCAAGTAAAAAATTTGGCAAAAGCTAAATATTGCTTTAATGATATAATATCTGTAGACAGCAACTCTTTTGAAACAAAGAAATTAGCAAAAAGGATTTCCCATAATGATTCAAATGTACTTATTACCGGTGAAAGTGGAACAGGAAAAGAGCTATACGCAAATTCAATACATATGGATAGTAGTAGACAAAATCACTCTTTTGTTGCAGTCAATTGTGCCAATTTTGATAGTAATTTATTAGAAAGTGAGCTTTTTGGATATGAAGAAGGGGCATTTACTGGTGCAAAAAAAAATGGGAAGATAGGGATTTTTGAATTGGCAAATGGAGGTACTTTATTTTTAGATGAAATCGGTGAAATGAATTATGATTTACAGGCAAAGATCTTGAGAACCCTGCAAGAAAATACTGTTAGACGCATAGGAGGACTTAAAGATATACCTATAAATGTAAGAATAATAGCTGCTACAAATAAAAATTTAGAAAAGATGATAGAAGAAAATAGATTTAGAAAAGATTTATACTATAGAATTGTTGTTTTTCCACTAAATATATCTGCACTACGGAATAGACGTGAAGATATTAGGCCACTTGTAGAGAAATTTCTAAATGATATGGCAAGTAAATTTAAAAGAAATATTGAACTTTCTGAAGATGCATTTAATATTCTTTATAATTATGATTGGCCTGGAAACATCCGTGAACTTAATAATGCTATAGAATTTGCAGCAAATATGGTTGATGATTTCATCATTAGGCCAGAAAATCTTCCAAAGATAATTCAATCAGAAGGTGTAAAAAAGAATATTATAAAGTTTAAAAGTCTTGAAAAAATTATAAAAGATACTGAGGTTTTCGAGATTAGAAAGGCTATTCTTATTTATGGAGAGACGGTTCAAGGTAAAAAGAATGCTGCAAAAGCTTTAGGCATTTCATTGGCCACACTTTATAATAAATTAAAATAATTATATCTATGACCATTTATGAAAATTTAGAAATGATTATCATTTTTGATTGTTTAGTAGATAGTTTTTAAGATGTTATAACTTAAGCAAGCACACATAAATCAAATTTATGTATGCTTGCTTAAGTACTTCTACTAGATTTAAATTTTCAATGGTTAACTATGATTTATTTAAAGCTTCCTCAATAACCAAAGCTCTACTATTAACTAACAATACAGACTTTAATATTTTACACTTCCATCATTTTCAAATTTGGCGATATAATTAGTTCTGCTTCAGTAGCATTTAGCACATCTTCCACAGTTAATCCTAGTGCTATTTCTTTAAGCAATAACCCTTCCCCTTGAATAACATCTATTACAGCCATATCTGTTATAATAGTATCTACTTCTTTCGCTGCGGTTAATGGTAGTTTGCATCTTTTCAATATTTTAGATTCTCCATTTTTGTTCATATGCTCCATAGCTAAAATAACTCTCTTTGCACCCACAACCAAATCCATGGCTCCGCCCATACCAGGCACTTTCTTTCCTGGAACCATCCAATTTGCAAGGTTGCCCTCTTCGTCAACTTCTAATGCTCCAAGAACCGTAATATCAACATGTCCACCCCTAATTAAAGCAAAAGAATATGCGCTATCAAAAAATGAAGCTCCTGATGTAACCGTTATATGTCTTCCCCCTGAATCTGTTACATCTTTATTTAGCTCTCCTTGCTTTGGATTAGGTCCTAATCCAAGAATTCCATTCTCAGACTGTAATGTAATATTAATATTCTTAGAAACATAGTTTGCTACCATTGTAGGCATTCCAATTCCAAGATTTACAACATCTCCATCTTTAAATTCCTGGGCAATTCTCTTTGATATAAATTCTCTTTTATCCATTTTATTCACCAACCTTTACTATTGCATCCACTAATATTCCTGGTACTATAACATCATTTGGATCGATTTCGCCTAATTTTACATATTCTTCAACTTCAGCTATTACATAATCTGCAGCCGTTGCCATAATAGCATTAAAGTTGCGTGTAGAACCTTTAAATGTAAGATTTCCATTTTCATCTGCTTTATGGGCCTTAATTAAAGCTATATCCGCTTTAAGCGGAAGCTCTAATAAATATTCTATTCCCTCTATTTCTATTTTCCTTTTTCCTTCCTCAACTATAGTACCAACTCCCACTGCCGTTAAAAATCCACCAATCCCAGCTCCACCTGCACGTATTTTTTCCGCAAGTGTACCTTGTGGAAACAGTTGAACCTCTGCTTCTTTTGTCATTAATAATCTCCCGGTTTCCGGGTTCGCCCCTATATAAGATGCAAGAATTGTACTAGCCTGACCTGTTTTTATTAAATTATAAATAGCACACTCTGTTGTTCCTGTATCATTAGAAATAATAGTTAGATTTTTAACTTTTGTTTCTACAAGACTACTAACTAATGTTTCTGGATGCCCACTTGCTAAAAATCCACCTACCATTATAGATTGTCCATTTTTCACCCTTTTTATTGCCTCTTTTGAAGTAGTTAACTTATTCATAAATGCACCATCCCCTAAGTTAAATTAGTATTCTATCTCCATATCTAGTAAAACTGAACTTAAACTTTTACCATGCATATCTAGTGATAATGTTCTTGTTACTCCTCCACCTAGCGCATCGTACATAACAAAGTTTAATGCACCTATATTAGGCAATTCGTATCTTATAACTTCACCCTTTACTATATCTTTAAACCACTCTTTAACTTTATATGATGTAACATTTTCTTTAATTATTTCATAATCTTCTGCTTTATAAGCTATAAGAGATATATTTGAAATATTTCCCTTATCACCTGTTCTTGAATGTGCAATCTCTCTTAATTTCATTTTTTATACCTCCTCATATATTACTTTTATATTTATGTCGTCACTTGGTACAAATATAGAAGCAACAGATACTATCTCTTTAACACCTTTTCTTGCTCCACCGCCACCTGCGGGACCATTTGTATAAAGAGCTTCAACTTCATTTCCTATTATTGTAGCATCTGCTTTATTCAAAGTTCTTGCAGCAACTCTAAGTCTTACTTCATTGAAATTTTTATTACTTTTGTTTAGAGCATCACTTAGGGAGTCTTTGTAAAGTGAATTTACTCCAATAAAATCTATTTTCAATTCTTCAATATGTGCATTCACATACTCTAATCTCTTTTTGATTATCTCTCCAGCTAATTTAGCTCTTTCATAAGCACCTGAACCACCATAACTCATTTCACCCTCACCAATATAACAATCCTTGTAACCTACACTAGTCTTAAATAAACCAGTTTTATCTTTCCCACCGGCACCTATTAGTAAAACTTTATTTTTCTCAATTTCAGTTATATTTACCTGTGAGAAATCTGCTATAACATCGGGAGTAAGATAACTTGATGGATCATGTATTTCATATATCATTTGCTCCTTGCAAGTATCCTCAGTAACCATTCCACCAGCGTCTTCAAGTTTTGTAATAACTATTTCACCATTCTCAGATATTTCTGCTATAGGGAATCCTAAGTTCCATAATTCCGGTACATCCTTATAACCTGGATCTGCAAAGTAACCTCCAGTTACTTGACCTCCACATTCTAATAAGTGCCCAGCTAAAGTACCTTTCCCTAATAACTTATAATTTTCTTTATCCCAACCGAACTCAAACATTAATGGCGCTAAAGTAAGTGAAGGGTCAGCCACTCTACCAGTTATTACAATATCAGCTTCATTATTTAAAGCCTCTATTATACCTTGTGTTCCAATATACGCATTAGCAGAAATTATTTGCGATTTTATTGATTCTAGATTTTTACCTGTTTCAAGTATCTTATAATTCATGTATTTATCTATGTTACTGAAAATATCATCTCCTAATACTGCAGCAATTTTTAATCCCTTAATTCCTAAGTTCTCTGCGATTCGTTTTACTACTTTAGCTGCTGAAATAGGATTTGCAGACCCCATATTTGTTATTACTTTTATTTTTTTTTCTTTACATAACGGCAATACCTGTTTCATTCTGTATTCTAAAAATTCATTATATCCCTTACTAGAATCCTTTAATTTTTGTTGTTGCCCTATTGCTATTGTTCGTTCAGCTAAACATTCAAATATAATATAATCAAGATTTCCCTTTTTCATAAGTTCTATAGCTGGTTCTATTCTATCCCCTGCATACCCAGCACCTGATCCAATTCTTACTTTTTTCAATTTAAAGACCTCCCTATTATCAATTACACTTTACATCTATAAATGAAGCAATTGTTATGCCAAAGTTTAATTAATTTCAATTTATACTATTTAGACAATTATTTATGTTCTATTTAAAATCTGATTACCTTTATAATCACTGCCGTTATTAACATTACAATCGTTACCGCAAAGGCATAAGGTATAGTTTTCTTTTGATGTTCTCCAAGTTCAACGCCTACGAGTCCTATTAACAAGAATGTTGATCCCGTAAGTGGACTAACTGGAAACCCAGTTGTCATTTGCCCAAGTAATGCAGCTCTACCAATTTCTACTGCTGGCACTCCAAATGCTTTAGCTGCTGCCGCAATTGTTGGAAGAACTCCAAAGTAAAATGAATCTGGGTCAAATATTAAACTAGCTGGCATTCCTATAACACCTACAATAACTGCAAGATGTTGCCCAAGAAAATTTGGTATTATAGATATTAAAACTGCTGCCATTTCTTTAATCATTCCCGAATTTTGCATAATTCCAACAAATGCACCTGCCGCAAATAATATACTAGACATTAAAAGAGCTTCTTTTGCATGAGCATCCATTCTAGCTCTCTGATCTTTTACGTTTGGATAGTTAATAACTAAAGTGATAGTGAAAGCAATCATAAATACTGCCGTTGGTGAAAACATGCCTTTTATAAGCATCGTAATAGAAATTATAATAGTTAAAATATTAACTAAAAATAATTTTGGTCTAAAGTATTTTTGCTTTTCTTTATCCACAGGTAATTCATCTATATTACCAATAGAAATATTTTGTTTCCCAATTCTTGCTACTTCTTTTTTAGCAAGCCTATAATCTAAAAATAATATAAATATAGCACCCACTAAAATAGGTATAAGCAGTGGATTAAATAATTCTGTAGAAGTTAACTTAAGTGAAGCCATAGCTCTTAGAGGAACTCCTCCCCACGGTTCCATGTTCATAAGTCCTGCTGATAACGCTACTACTGTTGCTAATGTAGTCCTTCTCATTCCTACAGCATCGAACAATGGAAGCATTGCAGGGATAACTACCAAGAAAGTCACCGCACCGTTACCATCTAAGTGAACGATCATAGCTAAAATTGCAGTACCTAAAACAATTTTCACTGGATCCCTACCAACGATTTTAAATATTTTCTTAATAATTGGATCAAATGTTCCTGCATCAGTTAAAATACCAAAGAATAATGTAGCAAATATAAACATAGTTGCTGTTGGTGCAATAGCTAGAACACCTTTGATTATAAAATCACCAGTACTCTTTCCAAAACCACCTACTAGAGCTGCTACTGTTGGCACAGCTATAAGTGCTACCACGGGTGTTGCCTTGTTTGTCATTATAAGTGTTAGTAGAACAACTATAGTTATAAAACCAAGTAAAGCTAACATTGATTAACCCCCTTTTAATTTAATTTACACTTATACCTATAGCAATAACTGTACCAAAACAAACTATTTTAATTTATAAATGGAATGTCTAATTAAACAACCTTGAAAAAAAATATATTTATACCCAAAATAATTTTTTTATTTGCCTAATATTGCTGCTTTATGAACAACCCAGCGAAATTCGTTATCATATCATATAAAAATATTTTTAACATGATTTTTCATATAAATATATAAAACTATATTATGATTTTCTAAAATTTTAGAAATACTTATTAATTTCTTTCAAAAAAACAAGTGATTTGTATTTAATAGCTCAGGATTCCGTTACTAATTTAACATTGTAAAGGTTAACATTATCAATTATATTTCAGAGTTACAATATAATTTTTCTACATTATTCTAAATAATAAGAAATTCAAAAATGCTATTTCTAATATCTTAGAAACGAATATTCATTTATATAAATATATGATATTTATTATCTACTTTATTTTGAATAGTACCTCGCTGTAATTTTTTTATAAGATCAATTACTGTTATTCCTTGTAGGGTTGCTAAAACATACTAATGGATATGCTTATATTATTATATAACTTTAACTACTTCTCAACCCTTATATATTTAAGCTAAAAAAAGGTACAAAATAGTACTTGTATCTTAAAATTTTGTAGCTTTTTTATATTTAAGGAACAACGAAATTAATGGGTAATATCTTTTATGAACATGACACCAATGACAAGTACTGTAGCCGATTGAAAGAAAGATTGGTTTATCTTCTTCTTTTGCTTTTGCAAAGGCTTCTTCACACCAGGGATTCCAATCTACTGGGTTATTTGCATGTTGCAATAGGTATGGACTCTTTTCATTAACCAATCTATTAGGCTTTTCACGCATCATCTTGATTGACATATTATCACGCTCCCTTCATATGTTTATTTCTATTACTATACCCAAAAATGCTATTGAATATAATTAAGCGGTTAATAGCTGTCAATGTGACCAGTTATTAACTGCTTACTTTTAAATGATCTATTTGTTTAAATTTTAAAATTTATTCTTCTGTACGGAACTTTATATCATAGCTTATACCCGTTTCATAAAAGTATTCAATAAACTTATAATTCACTAACTCTTGTAAAAGGTATTTAATAGAATCCCTTTGTCCAATATTTACACTTTCTTCGTTATACCTCCAAACATCAGCTGGTACTTTTTTGATATCTGTAATAATAAATTCACATTTTTTTATAATTTGTAACTTTATACTTACATCTAATAACTTATTGTTTAAGAATTCTTCAATATTGCTAGCCAGCTTTTAGCTTTATTTTGATTCTTAACAAACACTATTTTAGATTTTATAGGCGTAGCCTGTGAGTCTACTCCAATTTCAACGATTACAGAGGCCTTTATTTTAGCTTTGCCACGTTTCTTTTTCAATGTAGAATATAAAGATTTTAAATTCAATTTTTTATTTTGATAAGTGTAAAAAACTTTTGGCTTTCCTGTAATGATCATTACCTCATTTTCAGGGTCACGACCAATATCTGACCATGCATTGCCATAAGCCGTTTGGCCAGCCCAACCAAATTGAAACGGTCCTCGCTGTGTATGTAACCGTACTTCTAGTATCCCATTACGACGGGTCATCAGCATAAATTCCTTGTATTTTCCGTGTACTCTTCAAGTTTCGTAGGTCCGACTTCATTTGTCTCTGACATTTCTATTCTCCCTAATAAAATTTGATAACTTTTCTTCCAGCTATTAAAAAGCACAAATAAAGAGACCATCTGCACTTAGTGTTATTATTAAAGGCAGATAGTCTCTTTGTTTTAATTACATTAATTTCAAACTGCAACGAGGTTAGGGCTACTGTCAATTGCGAATGTGTAATGAATTTTCCCTATTTGCCCATTAATCGTTCTTTCATTTTCGTAAGTCTTCCGAATGCACCTTCTTCATCAATGGCCATATCATACATTTGGTGAGTAAGCTGGAAACCTTGATCACTGACGAGAGCTTTTTTCCAAGGACGTGATAAAATTGAATGTGTAAGATGTCTCGCAGAGCGAGGTGCTTGCATTATCATCCCCGCAAGTTCCCATTCACGAGGAAGAAGCTTATCTCGGGACAGCACTTCACTGACTATTCCCAGGTCCAATGCTGTTTGACCATTGATATTCTTGCCAGTATATGCGTAGTATGCTGCTTTCTTAAAACCTATCGTATTCTGAAGCGTAAGCATCATTCCGTCACCAGGAGGTGTACCTCCCAGAAAATGCGGATCAAAAAAGTCAGCGTCTTCTGTACAAATAGTAATATCGCAGAGAGTTGCGAGTTCACAGTGCGTTCCAGGGCCATTAATCACCCCGATTGTGGGTATGTCAATGCAGAATATCAGATTTTCAAGCAATCTCAGCGATTCATGATACTGTTCGAGTTTCTTTTGCTTCGGCCAATCCATAAATTTTGTTTTCCAAACATCGGGGTTGCCTATTAACCACTTATCACCTGTTCCTGTGATGATCATCACCTCATTTTCAAGGTCACGGCCAATATCTGACCATGCATTAGCCCATGCAGTGTGAGCCTCCCAGGAATGTACATATGATCCCCCGTTAGTGTGCAATCGTACTTCGATTATTTTATCACGACGAGTCATCGCTAGATAGTCCTTGTACTTTTCCGAGTACTCTTCAAATTGTGTAGGTCCAACTAATTTTACATCTGACATTTGTATTCCTCCTTTAAAAAAATTGATAGCCATATTTAAACTATAAACAAATTATATAAGACAAATATAAAGCCCTAGTAAAAAAAAATAAATATATATAAAGCAAGTATAAAGAATTATGAAGAATTGGAAATTCATCAGCACCAATTTCTATTCCAATAATTTTATCAATGTAGCTACTTTTTTATTGTCCTATAAAACAATAAAAGTCTTCCAATACATATAAATAACCTAAAATCCATAATAGTGATCCTATTTAATTTATGAACTCGATTTGAAATTTACTGTTACTTATTTCTATTACTTCATATCTTTTTGAAACCCAGTGTTTCAACAGTTTGAAGTGGGTCTAGCTTCCAATTTACTGGATTATAAGCACGTTGCAGGAGATATGGAGACTTTTCATTGATTAATTTATTAGGTTTTCTGTTTTGCTTAATAGTTTCAGGTTCGGTCATAGCTAAAACAACTCCTATCAAATATGTATTAATAATATTAGACCCAAGGTAGCTATTTTAAGCACTAAAAATAAAAAAAGGAAGCTAACAGTTAATATGTTAGTTTCCTTTTAATTTTGATGTTTATAATCAATAGGGGGTATTAATAGTATACCCGTCTTTTAATCCTTTTATGTAAGTAGAAAATCTATCCTCTTAAAATACTTTAAAGTAACATAAAAACAAAATATACTCCCACCTATCAATTCTTATTTTCTTGGATTCTCAAAACTTGGTGCAGTTGGATTAGGTGCATCAAAATACTTACCTGGTGTTGATAAATCAAAGTATAATCTAGAATCTTCAGTTATACCAAAGTCCTTATTGGATCCTGTATCCTTTACCTTATTAAGAGCTTCTCTAAATAAAGCATTGTGTGCTTCTTCACGGTTTAATAAGAAATCTATTGTTTCTCTCACATATTTATCTTTAATTTGACGATATAAGTATTCATATACAACTTTTGCCCTTTGCTCAGAAGCTATGTTAGAAAGTAGGTCTGCAACTAAATCTCCTGTAACAGTTACATAGTCTGCTGTCCATGGAGCACCCGATGCATTTATTAAAACTGGTGCTAATCCTGCTAGAACATGGCTTTTAATTTCGCCGACGCCAACACTCTCATAATTTATATCGTGTCCGTTTAACAGATTTATAGTTTGTGCAACCATTTCCATATGACTTAATTCTTCTGAACCTATATCAAGAAATAAATCTTTGATAGTTTGATCTTCTATTCTAAAACTCTGAGATAAGTATTGTAAGGCAGCTTTTAGTTCTCCATTTGCCCCACCTATTTGTTCCTGCATTAATGTTGCATATTGGGGATTAGGTCTTTCTACTTTTACATCTCTTAATAGTTGTTTATCGTGCTTAAACACATTTAAAACCTCCATTTATTTCATTAATTTAATATTAACTCTTATATTTTATTATGTTCATCTTTATAACAATTAACCCTTAAATCGCTAAATAATTAGAAATGCATATAAAATAAGCCCGTTTCCATGTTTACATGAAATACAGGCTTATGCTTTCAATTTTTGGCTAGTAACTTAGTTTCATATTCTGTTTTATGAATTTTACTTTTAATTATTTCTATGAGAGGTTCATATTTTTCAAAAAATATAATTACAATATCCCCAGGTTGTGCTATACCTAAAGCCTCTATAAATGCTTCCTTTTCATCTAATACTTTTTTTATATTGATGATATTAAAATTAGATTTTAAAACTCCTTCTTCTAAAAGGTCTGCTACTTTACCTTTACCCCTACCTCTTCTGTCTTTATCTTCCTTTATATAAATATAATCAAAATTTTTTCCTGCGCATTTCCCAACATCCAATATGTTAGTGTCTGACCTATCTCCTGGTATTCCGATAATTCCGATAATTTTATTGTGTTTTATATTCTTAAGCCCTTCTAATACACATTTATATCCATCAATATTATGACCATAATCCAAAATTACCGTTACATTGTCTATTAAATACGTATTAAATCTTCCTGGATTTTGCTCTTCATTACAGTAGAATGTTTTTAGTCCCTGCCTAATAATATCATAACCTATTCCTAGACCTACTGCAGCCGCACAAGCAGCCATAGCATTTTGAATGTTATATTTTAGGATACCTTTAAATGTTATACCTATATTTTTTATGTCTATTAGCTTCACAAAATTAATGTTATTTTGTATTATTAAACTGGTTCCATCTACATAAATTCCCAACCCACCATTTTTAATGTTCTCTCCCATAATTTTATTGTCCTTATCACTAGAGAATATTATAAGCTTTCCTTTTATTCTAGGCAAGATACTTAAACTCATCTTGTCATCTCCATTAATAATAACATACCCATCTTTTTTAACTGCTTCACCAACTAAAGCTTTAACTTTTGCCAATTCTTCTATCGTGTTTATCCCATCTATTCCAAGGTGGTCATCAGTTATATTTGTAATAACAGCAACATCTGCAAGATCATAAGCTAGCCCTCCTCTTATTATTCCACCTCTTGCAGTTTCAAGGACTGCTGCATCTATATTTTTATTCATAAGCACAGCTAAAGCACTTTTAGGGCCTGTAGTATCACCCTTAAATACACATTTTCCATCAATATATATTCCACTAGTCGTTGTCATTCCAACTGTGTATCCTGCAATTGTTAATATGTGTGCAATGAGTCTTGTCGTTGTGGTCTTTCCATTGGTGCCTGTTACAGCTATTAATGGAATGTTTGTGGGTATATCCTTAAACAATTTATCAACTATATGCCCTGCTACATTACGTGTTTCACCCATATACGGATTGTGATGCATTCTAATACCAGGCGCAGCGTTTACTTCTAAAATTACCCCCTCTTCACTTATAGGTCTACTAATGTCAACACACCGCACATCTATTCCGCAAATGTCAAGTCCTATGGCACTTGCGGTTCGTTTACATATCTCAATATTCTCGTCGCATATCATATCTGTACAATCTATTGAAAGACCACCCGTTGATAAATTTGCATTATCTTTTAAATATAATTTTTCTTTTTCAGAAAGAATAAAATTTAATGTACATTTTTTTTGTTTAAGATATTCTATAAGCCCTTTATCTATTTTAATCTTAGTTAATTCCTTTTCATGACCTTCGCCACGCCTTGAATCCTCATTAATATTTTGTATAAGCTTCTCAATAGTACTAACGCCATCGCCTATAATATATGGTGGAATTCTCTCTGAAACTGCTACAATATCTCCATAAACACAACATACTCTATAGTCTTTTCCACTTATATGCTTTTCTATTATTATATTTTCATAATCATTGCTTAGAAGTTCATATGCATCCGACAACTGTCTCTCATGTTTTATATTGGCAATAACCCCCTTACCTTGATTACCAAACTGAGGTTTAAGTACCACAGGGTAACCAATATCAACTGCACATGAGATTGCGTCCATTATGCTATTTACCTTCATGCCATCGGCTACAGGTAAAAAGTGCATATTTAATAAGTGCTTAGTTAGCATTTTATCTTGTGCAATACCTACAGATATTGCACTTGTATTACTTCCCATAGTTGCTTGTATAATTTTAGAGTACTTTCCATAACCTAATTGGAACATACTTCCTTCACCAATCTTCAATATGGGAATTCCTCTCTTTCTTGCCTCATTACAAATATTAAATGTACTTACTCCTAGTTTCTCACCCATTAATATATCCTTTAATCTATTTAATTTTAGTTCTAATTCAAAATCCTCTTTATTAATTAATGAATTGACAAAGTCTACTGCTATATTAGCAGCCTCTATACCCGTTCTCTCATACTCGTATTGAAAAATAATATAATAATTATCTCCAGATATTTCTCTAGATTTTCCATAACGTATATCAACACCAATCATATTATGAAGTGCTATTATTATATGTTCAGTAATGTGTGCCAGATAAGTTCCCTCTGTAAGTCTCTTAATAAAACCTCTATCTTCATCTATTCCACATCTATGCTTATTAAGCTCAGGTAACATACAGACTAACTTTTCATTAAAGCCATAAATCTCTTTACTAGGAATTTCACTGTATCCTTCTAAATCTAAGTTAAGTCTTATACACTTCTTATGAGAATATATATTTCTTCCCTTAAACACCCTAGAATTAAGCATTTTCATGTAATTTTCCTCCCTGATGGGATATTAGCTTTCCCGTTTTTATATAATATTTATATGTTTCATGCAGAGGTTATTAATAAAGAACATAAAGGAAATCTATTTAAACTAATGGTTTTCTCTCTGTTAGATTATACTTATTCCCATCCTTTAATACATGCATTTTAATATCAAACATTGACAATATATTTTCTTTATACTGTTCTGATACATTTGTATTGCTTATATTACTTCCATCAATAATATAAACTGCCCCAGAACCTACTACTCTTAAAACATTATCTCTATTTACTATAATTGAAGTATCTTCATCTATCCCAATTCCTAATATCTCCGGATTTTCAGCTATTCCAACTAATAGCCTTCCCACTCTTCCTCTTTGTGCAAAGTGCATATCTATTAAAACTCCAGTAATTAACCCAAGTCCTGGAGCCATTTTAAGTGTACATTTTTTTGCTGATTCATCATCAGGTCCAGTTACTATCATAATATCACTCATTACTGCTGCTCCAGCTGAAGTACCTACAAACACACATTCTTCTAAATGCTTACGCTTCATAGTGCTATATAGCTGAGTGCCTCCAAGGATGCTTGTTATTCTAAGTTGATCCCCTCCAGTAAAGAATACCAATGAAGCTTTTTCAATTAATTGTACATTCTCAGGTTTCAAAGCATCTTCCCTATTTCTTACATCAAGTACTTTGATATTTATAATACCTAAATCATGAAAAATATCACTATACTCATTACCCACTTGTACAGGTAGTTCTGTTGCTACCGTTACAATAACTAATAGTTGACTTTCCTTTTCGATATGTTCACATACTTCTTTAAGTATCTTTTTATCACCCTTCTTATCTTCTGCTCCACCTATTATAATTAAACCTTCTTGTTTATTAATAACAATCACCACCCAATATAATTTTGATTTAAAAAACTATAACATTAATAGTTTTATATCATTTTTTCCTGCACCATTACCTATTAGATGGGTGGTACACTTTTATTATGTAGAAAAGTAGTAACTCTTAAACAATATTATATCCAATTATTAGTATTTATATGTATGTCTATTTATATGATTATAAAATATTTTAAATAAAAAATTATGAGAATGATTATATGAAATCTATACTATTAAAAAATAAGTTGCCATGAATATGGAAAGTGGAAGTATTTGTATGAGGGATATATTAATTAAAATGTAAAATATAAACTGTGATTCTTCTGACCAAATGTAACTTTAACAATTATTGATGGCATAATATCTTCTAATTATGGTATATCATATAAAAGCCTATATTTTAAAATAGGCTTTTATGACTATAACTACGGTAATAAAATTTATTTATTCTTTTTCGTAACTGAATTGTATTTAGATTTATTTTTTTCTTCAGAATCAATATATTCATAATCATTTTGGTCATTTTTCTTAATTCCTAATGCAGCCATTTTATTTTTATTAACTGTTAATTTATTACTCATATTATTTCTCCTTTCAAATTAATTAGAGCTTAGAGCGAGTTATAATACTTTGATATTTTTACCCTCTGCAAATTATTTATCCCTACTTATTTTTTCATTCTTAACCTTCACTTCCCTATCATAGTTAAAATCAAATTGAACATAATAACTTTAGAAGTTAATAAGGAGGAATGAAAAATGACAAATAGAAATAGAACTCTTGTGCCGGAAGCAAAGCAAGGATTAAATAAGTTTAAAATTGAAATTGCTAGTGAGTTAGGAATTGATAATTATGATCAATTAGATAAGGGTAATTTAACTTCAAGACAAAATGGATCAGTTGGTGGCGAGATGGTTAAACGTATGGTTGAAGATTATGAAAGAAAGTTAGGAAATTATGATATTTAAATAAAAAGAAAAATGCAGGAAATTAA
This sequence comes from Clostridium estertheticum, assembly GCF_026650985.1. Classification (GTDB taxonomy): domain Bacteria; phylum Bacillota; class Clostridia; order Clostridiales; family Clostridiaceae; genus Clostridium_AD; species Clostridium_AD estertheticum_C. The sequence continues at coordinate 164,421 of NZ_CP086239.1, read as the reverse complement.
ATGACAACAGATAACTATATTACCATCCATAGAAAACAAGACAGATAACATCTAATCAAGTATATAGGCAAATTATAGATAAATGTAATCACCAAATATTAAATTAACTTTACTAAATATATTATTTACATTATTATTATGTATTAGAGTAGTGGATTATCCACTACTCTTTTTTAACAATCAATAGGTCTTAACTGATTTCACAATTACAACTTAGTTTCACATTTAGTAATGAATTTACTTCTCATTACTTCTAAAAGAGGCTCATCTTTTTCAAAAAAGACAATAACCATATCTCCAGGCTTTGCAATATCTAGGGCCATTTTAAAAGCTTCCTTTTCCTCTAAAACCTTTTTAATATTAATAATATTAAAATTAGATTTCAGAACTCCTTTTTCTAAAAGATCTGCTACTTGACCCTTTAACCTACCTCTGCCATCTTTATTTTCTTTTATTAAGATATAATCAAAATTTTCTCCTGCACATTCGCCCATATTTAATATATGACTGTCTGATCTATCTCCTGGAACCCCAATAACTCCTATAAGTTTATTGTGTTTTATACCCTTAACTGCATCTAGTACACACTTATAACCTTCTATATTGTGCCCATAGTCTAATATTACTGTTACATTATTGAATAAATATATATTAAACCTTCCTGGATTTTGTTCTTTATTACAGTAGAATGTCTTTAATCCCTGTCTAATAACATCATAATCTATGCCGAGACCTACTGCGGCTGCACATGCAGCCATAGCATTTTGAATATTATATTCTAAAATACCTTTTAATGTTATGCCTATGTTTTTTACATTTATTAGCTTCTCTGAATTAGTACTAGTTTGTATTATTAAATTACCCTCATCTACGTAAATTCCATAACCACCTTTCTTAATGTTAGCTTTCATAACCTCATTGTTTTTATAACTAGAGAATACTATGAGTCTACTCTTTAGCCTTGGCAATATGCTTATGCTCATATTGTCATCCCCGTTAATGACAACATATCCATCTATTTTAACTGCTTCGCCGACCAGAGCCTTAACTTTAGCTAAATCTCCTATAGTATCTACCCCATCTATTCCAAGGTGATCCTCTGTTATATTAGTAATAACAGCAACATCTGCAAGGTCATATGCCAAACCCCCTCTTATTATTCCACCCCTTGCAGTTTCAAGGACTGCTGCATCTATACTTCTATTCATAAGAACCGTTAATGCACTTTTAGGCCCTGTGGTATCACCCTTAAATACACATTTTCCATCAATATATATTCCGCTAGATGTTGTCATTCCCACCGTATACCCTGAAATTGAGAGTATATGTGCAATAAGTCTTGTGGTAGTTGTTTTCCCATTAGTGCCCGTTACTGCTACTAATGGAATGCTTTTGGGTATATCCTTAAATAATTTATCAACAATATGACCTGCTACATTACGTGTGCCAATGCACAGATTATGATACACTCTAATTCCAGGCGCAGCATTTAACTCAATAATTACCCCGCCTTCATTAAGTGATTTGCTAATGTCGATGCACCGCACATGTATTTCGCAAATATCCATACCTATAGCACTTGCTGCTCTTTTACATATTTCTATGTTTTCATCACATATTAAATCCGTACAATCTATTGAAAGACCACCCGTAGATAAATTTAAATATAATTTTTCTTTTTCAGGAAGAATAAACTCTAATGAAAAGTTCTTTTGTTTTAAATATTCTACTAGTCCTTCATCTATTTTTATCATAGTTAAATCTTTTTCATGATCGTCACCACGCCTTGAACCCTCATTAGTCTTTTTTATAAGTTCTTCTATAGATGTTATGCCATCACCTATAATATACGGATGTATTGTTTCTGATACGGCTACAATATCTCCATACACACTACATACTCTATAGTCCTTTCCAATTATGAACTCCTCTATTATTATATCTTCATATTTTTTTGCTAAAAGACCATACGCATCTGATAATTGTTTCTCATGTTTTATATTACCGATAACTCCCTTGCCTTTATTCCCAAACTGTGGTTTAAGTACTACTGGGTACCCAATATCGATTGCAAATGAAATGCAATCACTTACGCTTGTTACCCTCATACCATTTGCTACAGGTAAACTATTCATACTTAATACTTGTTTGGTTAGCAATTTATCCTGTGTGATTCCTACTGATATTGCGCTTGCCTCACTGCCCATAGTTGCTTGTATAAACTTTGAGTATCTCCCATAACCTAATTGGAATATACTTTCTTCCCCTATTTTAATTATAGGAATCCCCCTTTTTTTTGCCTCATTGCATATGTTAAATGTACTTACTACTAGTTGTTCATGAATTAATATTTCCTTTAATTTGTCTACTCTTATATCTAAGTCAAATAATTCATTCTTAATTAATGAATTAACAAAAGCCACTGCTATGTTAGCAACCTCAATTCCTATACTTTTATATTCGTATTGATATATAATGTAGTAGTGATCAACAGATATTTCACGATATCTTCCGTAACTTATATCTACACCTATCATATTTTGGAGTGCTATTATTATATGTTCAGTAATATAAGCTAAATAAGTCCCTTCTGTGAGTCTCCTTATAAATTCTCTATCCTCATCTATTTCAGACCTATGTCCATTAAGTTTTGGTAACATACAAATTAATTTTTCATTAAAGTTATAGATATCTTTGCTAGGAATTTCACTGTATCCTTCTAAATCTAAGTTAAGTTTAATACATTTCTTATGAGAATATATATTTCTACCATTAAATATCCTAAAGTTAATTATTTTCATGTGCTTTCCTCCCTGACCTTATTAAATTTAAACTTCAAAATAAACTTAATAACTAGATGTAGCTAGAATAATAAATTAAAGTTAATCCACTTAACTGTGGCCCTACAAAACCTAGGATTTAATTAGTATTGCAAGACGCATATTATCTAACAAGTAACTGTAACATAATTTATAAAAGTAAGTATGCCTCACATAATAATTTTTATTATATAATATTAATCATGAACGATAACAAGGTCAGAGTGGAATCCCTTGAAAATAGATATAATAGACAAAAAAATGATAACATTTTTAAATATAAAACTGTAAATTATTTGATTGTAATGTGAAAATTAAATGGAGGAGCATAAGGCAAGCTCCTCCATTACCAAAAATTATTCCTGATAATTTGAAATTGTAGTATTTGCATTTTGTAAAGCAGTATCTACAGAATTAAGAGTATTTTGAATTTGTTGTTTATTTTCAGGTTTTTCTACTGAATTTAGTGCATTATTTAAACAATTTTTAGCATCTTGAAGATGAGTTGTTACATCTTGAACATGTTGTTTAGCATTTTTAGTTTGCATTTAATTACACCTCCCTAATTTTAAAAATATGTATTAAGAACTTAACTACATTAACAGTATCTGCATTTTAGTATAAAAAATACATAATTAACTAAATTAATTTTTTTTATATAAAACTATTTAACCATTTTAAAAAGGACAAAAAATAACACCAACAATTATGTCAGTGTTTATATAGTATATATTAATATCATGTTTATAAAAGTTCAATATAACATATATCTCTATTTTTTAAAATCAATATTAATTTCAACTATTTCAGACCGGCTTCCTATCCTAATTGGGGGTCCCCATGTTCCATAACCCGAAGATACAATAAAGTTCGAATTGTTCTTTTGCAGATAACCATAGTCTATTTCAAATATAAGATTTGTTATAAGATTTGCAGGAAATAACTGTCCTCGATGCGTATGTCCAGATACTTGTAAATCAATCCCATTTTTTTGCGTATCAGCAAAATCTCTTGGCTGATGATCCATTAATATAAGTGGCTTCGACTTATCTAAATCTTCTATTATGTCTGATAGATTTTTTCTTTTAATTTTCGTCTGCGATTCCTGTGATATATCGTCGCGACCTATAACATAGAAACTATTATTTATTAGGATTGCTTTATCTCTCAGTACCTTTATACCCGAATCGTTAAAAGTTTTAACAATCTCCTCTACACTGCTTCCCATTTCATCATGGTTTCCAAGACAAGCATAAACTCCATACTTACTTTTAAGTCTTTTAAAGTTATCACTCATATTTTGTTTTACAAAAGGCTCAAGACTACTATCAATTATATCTCCAGGTATTAGAACAATGTCTGGATTCAATTCATTTATTTTATTAACCATCACAGTAAGCCTTTTATTATCTACTACAAGCCCAAGATGAATATCCGAAACCATAATAATCTTAAGTGTCTTTAAATCGCTGGATGTTTTATTTACATTCAAATCATACTTGGTTACTTTTGGACTTCGAGCGCTCCAAGTACCATATGCCATTAGACTGGTTAAAAACACAACTACCACTAACGATACCACTAATGAAAAATTAGTAGCTTCATTTATGTTCCTAGGAATAAATGAAATTTTGCTATTTAAAAATTTTATTAGATCAATAGTAGGCAATACTAAAATAAGATAAAACATTATTCCCATCCAATATGATCCCACAATGTTCAATGTATTTAAAACTACTGAAGGTATATAAGAAGACAATATCATACTTATGATATACGCCGATGCTATTAGTGCAATTACTATCCAATATACTTTATTATTTAAAAACGAAATATGACTTCCTAAGTTTTGCCATCCCCTTAATCCTATATAATAATTTATGCCTCCATATAAGAAAAAAAATAAAGCAACAACTAATAACATTAATTTGTTCATTATCCACCTCTCCATACATTACTTATGTATTGCCTATCCTATCATTAAACTCCAACCATTTCCTTTACATTATAATTCAAAGAGATTTCCAATTCAACACAAATTGTATTTACTCTATGACTGTCATAGGAAGCTATGAGTATATAAGTTTTCTATAAATTACAATAAAAAGGTCTAGCAATTACGCTAGGCCTTAAATACCTTTGTAAATATAATGTAATTATTAATTTAGTTTAAGTTTTAAACTTGTTGTATTTTCATCATATTCGTAGTACCGGATTCACCAACTGGTATCCCAGCTGCAATTATGACAATATCACCTTTTTTTATATATCCCGCAGCTAATGATTTTTCCACTGCGTCTGCCATTAATTCATCTGTGGAAGTTAACTTAATTGAAAGTATAGTCTGCAATCCAAAATTAATAGATAACCCTCTTGCAACTTGCTTACTAGGTGTTACAGCAATAATTGGACACCTTGGTCTATATTTGGATACCATCCTAGCAGTATACCCACTTTGGGTTGCAGTTATTATTGCAGATACATTTAATTTATCTGCTGTGTTACATGTAGCAAGACTTATACCCTCTGATATATTTTCAAGAGCTTCATAATTTCTTTTATTTAAAGCAGCTTTAAAATCAATATTTGACTCTGCCTCAATAGCAATATTCGCCATTGTTAAAGCGGCCTCCAATGGATATTTTCCATTAGCACTTTCACCACTAAGCATTATTGCATCAGTACCATCAAAAATAGCATTAGCTATGTCTGAAGCTTCTGCTCTAGTAGGTCTTGGATTTCTAATCATAGAATCTAACATTTGGGTTGCAGTTATAACAGGTTTGCCTGCCTTATTACATTTATGGATTATCATTTTTTGAACTATAGGAACCTTTTGAATCGGTAATTCAACCCCCATATCTCCTCTAGCAACCATAATACCATCAGAAGCCTCTATTATATCATCTATGTTGTCAACGCCTTCTTGTGTTTCAATTTTGGATATTATTTGGATATGTTCGCCACCATTTGCATTAAGTATATTTCTAACATCTATTACATCACTAGCCTTTCTTATAAAAGAAGCAGCTACGATATCAACGCCTTGATCACATCCAAATATTAAATCCAATTTATCTTTGTCAGTTACTGCTGGTAGACCAATAGATATATTAGGAACATTTATTCCCTTATGGTTTCCTATAAAACCAGAATTTAATGCAGTACAATTTATTTCAGTGCCTTCAATTGAATCAATTTTAAATTCAATAAGACCATCATCCACAAGAAGTGTACCATTGACCTTAAGTTCTTGATAAAGCTCTGTATAAGAAACAGAACATCTCTCTTTATTACCAAGTATCTCTTTACCACAACTAAAGACGAATTTTTGACCTTTGTCAATTGCTACAGTATCTCCCATAAAATCGTGGGTCCTAATCTTAGGTCCTTTTATATCAAGCATTATAGCAACAGATTTATTAAGTTCTTCCCTAAGACTTTTTATAAGGTCAATTTTTATTTTGTGATCCTCATGTGTACCATGTGAAAAATTAAGTCTAGTAACATTCATTCCAATTTCCATGAGTTTTGTCAATATATCTTTACTGTCACTTGCAGGCCCTATTGTGAAAATCATTTTTGTTTTTTGCATAATTAATCTCCCCTTTATTGTTTAAGTTTTCTTAATTAGTTCTAATATGTGTGATTTAATTATAATATATACTTTTCCTATTTATAATAATGTTTTTGCTTAAAATAAAAATAGATATTCGAAGCTTATCCTTTCGTAATTTTCATTGTGTTAAGTTTCGAAATAGCGTTCTTTAATCCTTCTATAATACAATTTTCATATTCCAAATATACTAATTGATTTTTGCCTATATTAAGACCAAATACATTCTTTAAATTTGTTGGAATAGACAAATATATTGTTCTTTCTATTTCTAATTTCCACCCTATAGCGACTTCTTCCAAATCTTTTTTTGATATCTTTATATTTGTAAATTGTTCTGGTAATTCTTTTGATGCATTATCTGTTAGATTCCCAATATTATTTATTATATCCTCTTGTGTTAACTCATTATATCCCCTTTTTAAAATTTTAGCATTGAAAATATTTCCAGCAAAAACAAGACCAAAATAAGTTAAGTCATTTAAGGAATAAATAAATATTTTCCTTCTACATTCTTCTATCCGAACCCCTGAACCAATAGCCGCACACATAAAATTACTAAGAATATATATATTGCTCCACTTAAATTTTGAAGCTTCCTCAACAATTGATGCTTTATTCTTTATGTCAGAAATCTCAAAAGGAATAGCAATAACCAAACTGGGCCTAAATAATGATTTTTTAGCATTGCTTAAGACGTAATTCAATAATTGCTCCATGGCATTAATATCATACCAATAGTTTTCATTATTTATCGGATTAAATATATTGGGAAGTATTTCTCCTATAGATTTATCTATGAAAGTATTCTCTTTTTTTTCAAAAGCTCTTACTTTTCCATTTAACAAATCGACACCTATATATCTTTTCCTCATAAAATCAATTATATTTTCTAGCATTTATTATCCCTCTTTTCGTATAAAGTTTATATTAATATCGCCCACAATTGCATTGTTTTTATTTAGCTGATAATTAAAAAGTCCCGAATTACCTTTTGGTATTTCAAGACTTTCAGAGACTCAGTAACATTACTATTTCCCATATACCATAATTGAAATTCAGGCAACTGTATCTTATTTAAAAATGCAAGCACAATTGCGGCGTTCCTTAGCCTGATAAAGTGCCATATCAGCTCTTTTAATAATCTTTTCTATGCTGTCATCTTTCCTGTACTCAGTAATCCCAAAACTACAAGTTAGATGCTTAGATGTTCCGAAGTTATAGTTAGATACTTTTAATCGTATCCTCTCAGCCAATACATATCCATCATTTGCACTTGTATTTGGTAAAACAATAAAAAATTCTTCTCCTCCCCATCTTCCAATGTACTCAGTAATACGAAGGCTGCCCTTCATAAGTTGAGCAAGTTCAAATAAAACTTTGTCACCAGCTTGATGTCCATATGTATCATTTACCAACTTAAACCAGTCAACATCAATTATAATAACTGAAAAATTTATCCCATAACGTTGTGCCTGAAGGTATTTTTCATTAAATATCTCGTTAATTTTTCTTCGGTTATATATCCTTGTAACTCCATCAGTGGTTGACACTTCTTGAAGCTCCTCGTTCTTGGCAAGTAGTTCTAATCTTTTGAAGTCCAGTTCTTTATTCTTGACATCAAGCAAGTTCTTTTGTGCATCTAGCTTGTCTATACTAAAACGATAAACTAAATCATAATGATCCATTGCCTGCTCTATAAGTCTTCGGCTGTGTTCCGAGCGTTGCAACTTTTTTTTCAAAATCGCTATTTGCCTCATCATAGCATCTATATTATAATTCTCCATTCTTAATCTCCAGTCTATTCACTTTAACCTAGCAATACAGTTACAAATGTTTCGTTATAGAACTTATTTGTTAATTCATTTAAATTTGGACAAAACTCACCATAGGAATAAAATCCAACAAATTTTACACTTTCCCCTATCTTTTCCTGAAGACTCTGGCCCTCTTCCTTAGTGCGTGTTCCAAGCAGAACCCTTCGAGCTGAGCAAGAGAAACATAATGCTATAACGGGTAATTTATTTGATGGGAATGTTCTAATCGCATGGTTGATTGAACTTTTAGCACCTTCCAAAATTGACTCACGGTTTACCATGGTAATACGGACTTTATAACCAACTGGAACATTACCTAGATATGTCATTGATCCAATATTATTATCATAATTTTCGAAGCTAGTGCGCATAAAACAAAAATCACCATTATCATCATATACTGCAATTGGTAATTCAAGAGTAGCCTTAACATTTTCGCCAAGAATATTACTATAGAATTCAAGTGCAGGCTTATGGTCGATTTCATAGATCACATTACCCTGCGATTTTGTAATGGTTCCCATATCTCCCAGTGGATTCCAACCACTGTCCATCCCGAAAGAAAAATCAAATGATCCAGCTAAAAGTAAAAATGGAGATATACTTTGTGATGAGACTTTATTGTAAAATTGTTTAGAATCAGTGAATCTCCAACTATCTGCTGATATTCCACCCACAATTGGAAGTTTACCATCTGTAACTGTAGTTAGCTGTTCCATAACTGTCTCACCACTTGTTTTAATTACATCGGAAAACAATATACATAGATTAGGATTCTGTCCTAATCTTATAATAGACTCTGATAATACTTGACTACACTCTTTCCTCATATCTATTGCTGTATTATTGATAAAACCAGAAACAATTTTTATCTCTTCAGATATAAATAATGTCAAAACCAATGAATCCTCTACATACTCGCATTCTGAAGAAAATTCTCCATCTGTTGTACATCCAATAAGCTGTAACTCAGGCCATTTTTCATAAATTTTATCAAGTACCAGCTGATGATCAACATCTATGCTGGCATAAAGAATTCCTGCCGTAGGGTGATGTTTATCAAGCTGAAGCTCACAATCTTCAATTAGTTCCGTAACCGCTAAAAATGAATCTAGTTCTATACTGTGAGCTATGGCTACAAAAAAATCTGTTTTCATAAGTTCCTCCCCTATTCATCTACAATTCCATAAAAATTCTTAAGTAAATTATACTATTATTGACCATAAATTACTATATCTTATCTTATCTTATCTACTTCAATTTCTATATTTTGCATTTTTATATCTGTTGCCGCTATAATATCTGCACAATCTTTTAAATCATTTTTTATATGTATTGCAATACCTTCACCTTTTTTATAATATAACTTATGTTCTAAACTTGCCCAAAAATCCATAGCGATTGTTCTTATTTGTACTTCTACTCTTATGGGTTCTACATGATCAGAAAAAAATATAGGAATTTCCAAAACCATATGAAGGCTTCTATACCCATTAGTCTTTGGATTTTTAATATAATCTTTCTCTTCAATTAAATTAATATCCTCCTGCCTTTTAAGCATATCTGCGACCTTATATATATCGCTAACGAAGGAACAAACAACTCTTATTCCCGCTATATCATTAAAATTTTTCCTTGCCACTTTAATACTTGGTTTTAATTTTTTACGAGTAAGTTTGTCCATTATACTCTTAGGTGATTTAACCCTAGATTTCATATATTCTATTGGATTTCTTTTTCCCTTTATTTTAAATTCATAGTCTAAGATCTCAAGTTTAGTGCTAACTTCTTTTATAGCGCAACTATAGATCATTATAAGTTCCTCTATTTCCTCTATTTTGCCTTCCATATCTCTTGGAGAAACTGCTTTATCTATTATTGGTTCAAAGAATACTTTGTCTGATTTTGTGGATTTACCCATGAATATTTTGCTCCTTTTCGTCTAATTATGATATCACTAGCTGCTAAAACCACTTTTTTATGGATTGTCCCTTCTTCCATAAGCAGGGTTTTCTTCAATTATACCATTAAATAACCATATATCTTGAATTACCATAATAAAATCATTGCATGTTATGTCCCATAATAATATGATTATAGTATATGGATTCCCATATTAATAATATATATTTTATATATGTGGTATACGATATTCATATATAACGAACATGAATTAATGTTTGGTTTTGTAATTTACATTATATCTGAAGTGCCTGTCTATGCATAAGAGGAGGAGGAGAAAATGGACATTAAACAGCTTAGATATTTCCTTACAATAGCAGAGGAAGGTCAAATAACAGCAGCAGCTAGAAGGCTTCACATTGCTCAACCCCCTTTAAGTCAACAACTTAAACTTTTAGAGAGAGAACTTGGAGTAAAGCTTGTAGAAAGAGGACCAAGACATATCCACTTAACAGATGCTGGTGAAATTTTAAGAACTAGAGCAGAGCAAATTTTAGAACTTTCGGATTCTACAATAAATGAAATAGATGATTTTAAAAAGGGGTTAAATGGGACTTTATCCATAGGAATGATTTCATCCTCTGGTGCATTACTTATAAAAAATACTATGTCAAAATTTCATGAAGAATATTCTGGTGTAAAATTCTCTGTGCAGGAAGGCAACACATTTAAGATCCTAGAACTATTAAATAGAGGGATTATAGAAGTTGGAATTGTCAGAACACCATTTAAGGCTTTAAACTGCAATTATAAATGCATGGAAAAAGAACCCATGATAGCGGCAATGACAAAAAAATATTCTTTGGGTTTAGAGGGAAACTTCATATCATTGAACGACCTAAATGGAAAACCCTTAATTTTTTATCGAAGATTTGAACAATTAATAATGGATACCTGCACGGAAAGTGGTTTTAAACCAGATGTATTCTGTAAAAATGATGATGCACGAACAACACTTATGCTAGCAAATGCAGGCTTTGGGATTGGAATAGTACCAAAATCCGCCTTTGAACTTTCATGTAATGAGAATCTTATTTATAAAGAAATAAAAAACGAAAAATTAGAAACATCACTAGCTGCAATATGGATAAAAGATAGGTATATGTCCTCACTAGCAGATAGGTTTATAAAATATATCAACTAATAATTTGCTTTAATAAAAATGACTGTGTAAAAACGATTTTATTCGTTTTTACACAGTCATTTTAAAATTAAAATCAAAACCATTATGACTTTATTACAATCAAACAGCAGCAAACTGACTGTTATAAAGTTGTGAATATTGTCCACCTTTTTCTAATAATTCTTCATGGGTTCCACTTTGAACAATATTACCATTATCCATGACCAAAATTATATCGGATTCTTTTATTGTAGAAAGTCTATGAGCTATAATAAAACTAGTTCTCCCCTTTAACATTTTAATAAATGCTTTTTGGATTTTAAGTTCAGTTATTGTGTCTATATTACTTGTAGCCTCATCCAAAATTAACATAGGAGCGTTAGCAATCATTACCCTTGCTATAGTAAGCAGTTGTCTTTGACCTTGTGAGAGATTTTCACCTGCATCAGTAATTATAGTGTTATAACCCTTAGGTAAACGACGTATGAAGCTATGAGACCCAGAAGCTTTGGCAGCAGTTATTATTTCATCTTCTGTTGCATCAGGTTTACCATAGGCTATATTTTCCTTTATGGTTCCGCAAAAGAGCCATGTATCTTGAAGAACCATTCCAAAATTACAACGTAAACTATCACGACTTATTTCATTTATATTAATCCCATCAATAAATATACCTCCACTGTTAATCTCATAAAATCTCATCAATAAGTTTATAAGAGTCGTTTTACCTGCGCCAGTTGTACCAACTATGGCAACCCTGCTACCAGGTTTTACAGTTAAATTAAAATTTTTAATAAGAGGACGATTAGATGTATATCCGAAATTTACATTTCTAAAAGAAATCACACCTTCATTATTATGAAGATTTATTGTTCTTTTTTTGTCAGCTATTTCTGGTTCCATGTCAAGGACATAAAAGACACGCTCAGCAGAAGCTGCAGCTGCTTGAATCTGTGTAAATATTGCGGTTATATCATTTAGAGGCTTTGAGAATAATGTGGCATAAATAAGAAAACTTGATATATCACCTATTGTGAGTTTACCAAAGATCACAGCAAAACTTCCAATAATACCGATAAGTGAATAAATTATGTTATTCACAACTCTTGTAGTTGGACCTGATAAAGAACCATAAAATTGAGATTTTACACCTGCACTATATAAATCATTATTTATGTCTTTAAATTTATTAATAGTTTCATCTTCATAATTAAAGGCCTTTACAATTTTTTGGCCATCTATAATTTCTTCAGCATAAGCGTTTAAATTCCCCAAAATTTTAGCCTGCTTTTTAAACATTTTTTGAGAACGGTTTGTTATAAATCTTGCCATAAAATAAGAAGCTGGAGACAAAATCAAAACTACTAAGGTCATAACAGGATTTAAGTAGAACATAAAACCTATAGCACCTATTATGGTAACAATACCAGTTATAAGTGTGGACAAACATTGAATCATTCCGTCTGAAATTGTTTCTATATCGTTAACAAACCTACTTATTGTATCACCATGAGGATTAGTGTCAAAAAAATTTAATGGTAGTTTATTTATTTTTTTGAAAAGATCCTGCCTCATATGGTTAACAGATGAAAATGCGATTAAGTTAGTTAAATAGATCAAAAGCCAATTAAATATGTTTCCAATTACATAAACTATTGCTATTGCAATAATAATTTTGAATACATAACTAAAGTCGACAAGACCTTTTCCTATCATCTTATCTATAGTTTTACCTATTAGCATTGGTGCAATAAGGCTTAAAATTACTGTTATAATTGCGCTAAGAAGAGAAAATATAATATATATTTTAGAGTTTGACATATATTTTATAATTCTTTTAAATATAGTTTTATTCATTATTTGTTTACCTCCTTTTCTGAAAGCTGTGAAAGACATATATCTTTGTACGTTTCACAATTTGTCATAAGATACTCATGTGGACCAACTCCTACTATTTTTCCATCATCAAATACAATAATTTTATCAACATGTTTTATAGAACTTGCGCGCTGAGAAACAGTAAGTACAGTCATGGTATCACTGAGACTTTTAAGACCAGTTCTAAGGGCTGCATCCGTTGCGAAATCAAGTGCACTAGATGAATCATCAAGTATTAAAATTTCAGGTTTTGCAATTACTGCTCTAGCAATTGTGAGTCTTTGTTTTTGTCCGCCAGAAAAATTAAGACCACCACGAGTTACCTGTGTATTATAACCATCTGGTAGCTCTTTTATAAATTCGTTTGCTTGAGCCGTTTTTGAAGCATCTATGATTTCTTCTCTAGTGGCTGTTTTTTTTCCCCAGCGAATATTATCTGAAATAGTACCAGTAAAAAGCACAGATTTTTGTGGTACCATACTAATTTTATCCCTAAGTTTTTTCAGAGAATAATCTTTAATATTTATTCCTTTTATTGTTATTTCACCTTTAGTAACCTCATAAAATCTTGGAATTAAATTTATAAAAGTTGATTTACCTGAACCGGTAGCTCCTATAATGCCTACTGTCTCCCCCTTGTTAATTATTATGTTAATATCAGTTAGTTCGCAGTCGCTGGCACTGTCATATGCAAAAGAAACATGTTTAAACTCAATTAAAACATCGTCTCCACGAGAAGATGTTTCTACGTTATTACCATTGTCCTTTATTGATGCTATGGTATCAAGTATTTCATTGACACGGCTAGCCGAAGCAAATGCTTTTGTAAATATAATAACAAGATTTGATACTGCAACAAGTGCTACTAGTATTTGCGTGGCATAATTTACAAATGCAATAATTGTTCCCTGAGAAAGGGTACCAGCATTAATATGATAACTACTAGCCCATAATATAGCAATTATTGCTACATTCATAACAAGAGTTGTGAGAGGGTTTAAAAGAGCGGATGTTTTGCCAACTAAAACTGCAGTTGAAGTTAGATCATCGTTTGTAGCTTTAAATCTTGTTTCTTCGTTCTTTGTTTTTGCAAATGCACGAATTACTCTTGCTCCAGAAAGATTTTCACGAACTACTATACCGAGTCTATCTAATTTGTTTTGATATTTACGATAAAGTGGAGATGTCCTACTTATGATAAGATATATAATAATTCCAAAAATAGGCGTAGCTACTATCAATACGAGAGCTAATCTAAGATCTAATAACATTGACATAATAATTGCACCGATACATATAAAAGGTGCACGAAATGCCATACGAATAAGCATAGCAACTGCTAGTTGGAGCTGATTTACATCGCTAGTAATACGATTTGTTAGAGATGCAGCTCCGAACTTATCTATTTCCACATAAGAAAACGTAGATATATGTTCAAATAATTTATTACGCAAAGTTGTACCAAAACCTTGAGAAGTAAGTGCAGCAAAATACTGACATGTCATAGAACTACAAAAGCCTAAAATAGCCATAACACACATAATTCCACCCATTTTCAACACATAATTTGTATTATGCGTGCTTACACCGTTATTTATAATAAGTGCCATAAGTGTTGGAAGCAACAATTCTAATAATGCTTCAATAAGTTTAAATGTGGGTCCTAAGATACATTCTTTCCTATACGGTTTTAAAAATCTAAAAAGTTTATACAAAAATCATCACTCCAGTATAAAAATATTGCATGTTTTGTTCCATGCGAATATGATTATATCATAGGGACCGCCATATTAATAATATATGTTTTGTATATGTGGTATACGATATTCATATATATAATGAAACCTAAGGTAACTTAGTTCCACACACTTTCATATAAAGAAACGACGTGAAACCTATCACTGCAAGGGTAATCACTCCCATAATTAAATTTCTGTCTACACCCGGTAGAATGAATAAAATCACCATAGGTATAAAACCAAATAACATTCCACCCAAAATTCCAAGTACAGATGCCATACTTTGCTTTATTACAGTTACTTCAGATTCCCATTCAAAATTAGGCATTTTAAGATTAATGAATATTCCCCAAACACAAGTAAGTGCAACATATGCCAGTGGTGTCACAAACATCCACACAATATGCATAATAGTTGACTTTAAACAAAGACTCATAAATAAAGAACTTAACAATGATATAGGTAATAAAATGGTTGCATTGACTGACATTTTACTTCTATATATAGTTGCTGCTTCTATAGGTGCAGATTTCAATATCCATAAGTTTTTACCTTCTAGTGAAAGTGATACCGCACCGGTACATGTCATTGCTAACATTCCAGACATCACAAAAGGCACAAAGTTAATCATTATAGGTTTTATATTTGACATTCCCATTAGTTGCTGCAGTTTATCTACACCAAGAATGAAACATGTTATGGACACTATAAGTAAAAGCACTGCTCCCATCCCCATATTAAGCACATAGAGATATGAGGAGAAAAATCTTTTCATTTCTTTTCGATGTAATGCCATAAAAGGAGAGTTTACTTTTAAACTTTGTAATTTATAATTGGATTTGGTTTGGTATGTTGTGAGTCCTGTGTTAATGGCTTTATATTTAACAGAAACAATTTTCACAAAAACATAGTACCAAATAAGTGATATTAAAATAAAAGAAATAAATGCAATTATATTATAATTACAAATTGCCTTTTCAAATATACTTACTAATGGGTATATCTGATTCATCTTATGGGATAACATTACACCAAGAGAGGCTATTTGTTTAATATTTATTTGGCCGCCGCTCATTGTTCCTGCGCTCATGCTTACGCCCATAAAACCAATAGTTAAAACAAATGATAATATGATATTGACCATATTAGTATGTTTAAATCTGGATGAAATTGCACTAATAATTGCTCCAAGTACCGCAGCTATTGTCATTGGCACAAGTGGGGTTACAAACATAGAAATAAACCAAATCACATAAAATAGTATTTGTGGATGTACGAATAAGCAATAGGCAATCCCCATAGGAAGCATAACAAGAATTGAAAAAAGCACATTTTCTCCATACATCAATAAAAATCTGCTTGTTATTACTGTAGTTGTTTGAACCGGTAATGCCATAAGCATATCGTAGTCTTTAAAAGCAAATAATGTACCACTTGCTTTAAATAGAGTAAAGAGCATTACAATCACACTTGTAATGGTAAATGCATATCCCGGAATAATTGCAGTAAGTCCAATTCTACCCAAACCATACGCCAACATAAAGCAATATACAGCCATCATAAGTACAGTTATAGCCATTGCAATAGCAAATATAACAACTTTATTTTTCTTCTTTTTATCCTTCTCATATCGAAATGTATTCACTCCAGACTGATTAAGAAACTGCGTCTTTAAAAGAATCCAAGTGCTATTGTTCATTTTCTGCCACCTTCATATAGAGTGATTCTAATGATTGATTTTTAATTAAGGTTTCTGTAGCTCCTGCTTCAACAAGCTTTCCATCTTTAATAATCGCAATTTTATTACAAAGCTTCTCCGCAACATCAAGCACATGGGTAGAGAAGAAAATAGCACTTCCTTGTTTACATATTTCATGCATCGTATTTTTTAATATCAGAGATGCTTTTGGATCTAATCCTACAAACGGTTCATCTAGCAATAGTAATTTAGGTTTATGAATTAGGGCAGAAATTAAAGCAAGTTTCTGTTTCATTCCATGTGAATAAGAAGAAATCAAGTCTCCGAGTACACTAGTAATTTCAAATAATACACCGTATTTCCGAATACGCTCTTCCCTCTCCTCTTTTCCAACTTTAAAAATATCCGAGATAAAATTCAAATATTGAATTCCCGTTAAATGCTCGTATAAATCTGGATTATCTGGTATATAGGCGATTACTTTTTTACACTCTAACGGAAATTTTTGTACTGAATGTCCGTCAACAAAAATCTCTCCTTCTTCAAAATCAAGTACCCCTGCAATAGCTTTTATCATTGTGCTCTTTCCAGCTCCATTATGACCTATAAACCCATAAATATCTCCAGCTTCCACTGTAAGATTAAAATGATCCACGGCTTTTTTCCCACCCTTATATACCTTTGAAAAATTTTTAATTTCTAACATTAGCCTATCTCCCTTTTATATATTAATTTAGATGTTTCTACATTAATATAACGGATAACTAAACAAAAAGTTCACAATTGCAGGTAAATTTCCTTGATAAATTCTTTTATTAAACACTAAAAAAGCATCTATAAATTAATATAGATGCTTTTTTTAGATGAATTATTGATTGATAAAACATATAAACCTTTTATCTAACCCTACGTCCATATGTAAAGTCACTATTTAGTGATTGAATTCTAAGTACAGCTCCTGTATGAGGTGCATTTATCATATTACCATTTCCAACATATATTCCTACATGATGAGCTGGTGTTCCAAAAAACACCAAGTCTCCTGGTTGAAGATTTTCTCTAGATACAAGTGTACCTACATTTTGTTGATCTTCTGAAACTCTTGGTATGTCTACTCCGAAATGTGCGAACACATACTGTGTAAATCCTGAGCAATCAAAACCATTTGTAGGGCTTGTACCACCCCAAACATAAGGAAGTCCTAAAAATTGTGAAGCATATGATATAAGTGCATTAGATGAAGCTCCTGATCCACCTCTAGAAGGACTTATACTAGGAGTCTGACCTGTTGATTGGTTTAGTGCATATTGATTTGCTGATGCAGCTTGATTCTCTGCCGCAGCTTGTCTTGCCTCAGTCGCATTTTTTGCATCTGTAACTGCTTGCTTTGCAAGTGCTACTTGTTTTGCTGCAGCCGCTTGGTCTGCTACTAGTTGCGCCGTATACTTAGCTTCTTGGGTATTTAATTGAGCTACCAATACATCTTGTGCTGCTTTTTGTTTAGTTAAACCGCTTAATGTATTTTTATTGTCAACTCTTAAAGATAACAATTTTGTATTTTCTTTATCTAATGCTACCTTCTTTAAATTAATTGCTTCCTTTTTTGTTTGCAAATCATCAATAATCTTTTGGTCAAAGTTTATTATGGTTTTTACATCTTCTAATCTAGATATAAAATTCTCTATACCCTTTGAGTCTAGTAAAATATCTACATAACTTGATGTACCATTCATATACATTACTCTCATTCTTTTATCATAGAGTACTTGTTCTGCTTTAATATCATCTTCTGCTTTTGCGATATTTATTTTAGATTGTTTAATATTATTTTGTGTATTATTTATATTTTTTTCATTACTATTGATTTTAGACATAATTTTTTCAATTTGACTATCCATCATCTCTACTTTAGTTTCAAGACCACTTCTTTGAGTTTGAACCTGCTTTATTTTTGCCTTATCAGAAGCAGTATCTGCGTATACGCTAGTGTATCCAATGCTCATAGTTAAAGTAAGTGCCATCATGGCTGAAATAATTTTTTTGTTCAATTTTTCATCTCCTACAAATAATTTTATGTTTAAACATATTATTAACAAATATTTATAATATTTGAACATAGGTACTATAATACACAAAAACCGCAAATTTGTAAAGTAAGAATTTGACATATTACCTGTAAAATTTGTATTTTCTCCATTATTCCTTGTTTTCATTTTAAATTGTAAATTATATTTTAAATTATTTACTTAACTCCAATGTTTTTTACTATTATGTGTATTAATTGTAATTTTATAAAATCCAGTATAAATCCATGCAAATTACCATTTTAAAAAGATTTAAAATATGCAAAATAGGTGGGCATTTTGTTTGTGTTGACCCAAACAAAATGCCCACCTATTTTCAGTTAAATATATTATATATTACTGTTTTACTTATATCACTTTAATATCAGTGCCATAAACTTCAATTTCTGTTAGCGCCGCAATTTCTGATGGTTCATCAGCCATCTTAAAATCCATTAATTTAACCCAACTAATTCTTTTTTTGTCAAACTCAATAGATTGAGCATCACTTGTTTTTATAGGTCGTACATTCTTTTGGGTTCCATCAGAAAATACTATTGTTATATCATCCCAATAAGTATCATGCGGGAAATCTGCTCTTAGGTATAAAGCAATTTTATCCACCTCTACTTCTCTACCAAAATCTAGAAGTAACTCTGCATCTTCTCTTTGCCCTGTTCCCCAAGATTCATATGGCCATACTCCATGCCCCTGATTATTTGTTTTCCCATCAATTGTATTTCGAGCAGCAAAAATCGCCTCACTACTAGTCTCAACATTTGCCGTAACATGGGGATAATATGTTGTATCACAACTCTTATCCATTACATTTTTCGCAAGATTTCTATAACAATAAATTTCTTCATTTGTCGCAATACGCATATCAATAGTATGATTGCTACCCTTAAATGAACATAATGAATACGGTATGGAATCATCCCCAAACGGTATAGAAAATTCTAGTATATTTCCCGGAACATATATTAACGCTTCTGATAATTCATTATCTATATTAATAACTAAATATTTATTACCAGATAAATTAGTAAAACAAACTTTATCCCCCTTTTTATATTTTTTAGTGTGTATGAGCGAAATTTCTTCCATCCCAGACATTTCACTTATAGTTATATTAGATTCATCTTTTATCTCTATTCTTAGCGTACTTTTTTCATCTTTCATTGCTTTACCTTCCTCTCTATATTATAAATTATTTATTTATATATTCAAAGAAATCAAAATCTGATGTGGCATATTTTTAATTTAATTATACACTCCATTATTAACCTTATATTATATATTATACCTTTTTTAGTTTTTGTAAAGGATATCATTCAACAAAAGTTCCTGTTATAAAATAAATTTTACAACTGTTTTGGTTCGATTAAGGGCCTTTAAAATATTTTGTAATTCCAAACAGTTTATTGCAATATATTAGGTTTTTGAGTTATAATAAATATACAATAAGAAGGTGTTATAAAATGAGTTTAAAAAAATGTATGAATATTATAGCTTTTGTTTTAGCATTATTTATCTTCATAGTGATAAATAAATTATTAGCCTTTCTTTTTATTATTTTATATTTAGTACGTACGAATCTTGCAACAATTATTTATTATATTGGAAGCAATAAATATAAAAGGAATAAAATTGATGAAGCTTATAAATACTTCGAGAGGGCCTATAATGTAAATTTCTCACCTATGAAAATAAAATTATACTACATATACTATTTGCTTTTAAGAGGTGACTTAAATAAGTCAGAAAATTTATTGAAACAACTTTCAAAGAAAAAAGTATCTCCTGATGATGAAATTAATATAAAGCTCAATATATCAATTGTCTTGTGGAAAAGAAATAATATAGATGAAGCAGTTACTGTACTTATGAAATTATATAATAAATATAAATCCTCTATTATATATCAAAATCTAGGTTACTTTTTGCTTTTACAAAATAATTTTACTAAAGCTCTAGAGATAAATCTTGAAGCATATAAATTCAATTCATCAAATGCAGGCATAATAGATAATTTAGCAACTACCTATTATATGTTAGGTGAATATGATAAATCTTTAAAACTATATGAAGAATTAATGTTAGAGAAACCCTCTTTTCCATCAGCGTATTATTACTATGCATCTACTCTGTTAAATTTAAATAAACCTCAAGAAGCACTTGAAAATTTAAATGAAGCCTTAAAGTGCAATTTTACATTTTTAAGTGCTATATCGAAAGAGGAAATAGATACTAAAATAGCTGAAATTGAAACTTCAATAAAATAGATTTTGTTAAAGGAGTAATCAAAAATATGAAAAAGTACGCTTTTATAGCCATCGGTGGTATGCTGGGGGCTATATTAAGATATGTCATAAAAAGCATACACATTTATCATTATAAAGAGGTTATACCAATAAATACTTTGCTAATCAATATTTCTGGTACTTTTCTATTATCCCTTATACTAACGGTTACCTTTGAAATCTATGAAATGGATTCTGATATAAGACTAGGAATTGCTACCGGATTCTTAGGTGCCTTCACAACTTTTTCTACACTTTGCAAAGAAACTGTAAATCTTATAAACCAAGGATACTATTATTCTTCTATATCTTATATTGGCTTCTCAGCAATGTTCGGACTTGCTGCTGCTTACTTTGGAGCTATCGTTGCAAGAGAGGTAGTTCCGATTTTTATAACTAGAAACAGCCCTAGTGATGTAGACTAGGATGAGCTGTAGGAGGTCTAATTAATGACATACGTGTTCGTAGCAGTCGGTGGAGCCGCGGGAAGTTTGGTTAGGTATAGCCTTGGTAAATTTATAAGTGAAAAATCAAAACACTCTTTTCCTATAGGAACTTTTATAATCAATATTACAGGTGCCCTTTTGCTTGGTTTTGTAAGCACAATTGGAGTAAGCAGTAATATAACACTGCTCCTAGGGGATGGTTTCCTGGGTGCATACACAACTTTTTCAACTTTTATGTATGAAGGCTTTAACCTATTTAAGGGAAAAGAAAAACTAAATGCTTTTATATATATTCTATGTACATTAATTTTAGGTATTGTAGGCTATGCTATAGGAAGCAAAATAGGCAGTTTATAAAAGAGGGTAAGATAGAATTCTATTTTACCCCTTTAGCTGTTACAATATTTTGATAAGATGAAAATATTGGTATACTCAATCCATATGCTTTAATTTCATATTTTTTATTAATTATAAGTCCCCAATACATATCTTCTGATAATATTTTAAATTCTAATATACTATTATCATTTTTAAATACTCTTATATCCCCATTTTGCATTTCCGTATAAATTAAATACGTATCCTTATTATCATGTTTTATTATTCGTTTACTCTCAATTGTTACTACATAAGTATTTCTAAAGAAATGTGGAAAAAATATAATTACACTAACTATTACAAAAAAAATAATAATTACTTTTCCGAACTTAAATTCAGAAAAATTCTTATTTCTAAATAGATAAGATTTTTTTTTCATAAAGTCTCCTTTATTTTATTAAATTCATCTACTTTAATTATTACTCCTTTTTCTAGAAATTAGAACCTAATATTTATAAAATTTTAGATTTATGGCAACTAAAAATACTGGCATATCATAATGTAGTTATGATATGCCAGTATTAATTTCTTATATTCTATTCAAATAACTCTTTAACATTCTTTAATTCTGTGCGAATTGAAATACCTTGAGGACAATGAGTTTCACATTTACCACACTCTACGCAATTTGATGCTTTTTCCTTATTAGGAACTGCTAAAGAATAATCCTCCTCTTTGTCAAACATAAAATGGTTATTATAGAAAGTGAAATTTTTAGGAATATTTACACCCGCTGGACATGGCATGCAATACTCACAGGCTGTGCAACTAACTTTTACTTTTTCCTCAATAACAGTTTTAACTTTGCTAACTATCTTTAATTCTTCATCTGTTAATGAATTAACTTTGACCTCACTTGCCGTTTTTATATTTTCTGTAATTTGATTCATTTCATTCATTCCGCTTAATATAACTGATACTTCTGGATGGTTCCATACCCAACTTAAAGCCCAATCCACTGGTGTTCTTTTTACATCCGCTTTATCAAAAACATTAATAGCCTCTTTGGGAAGATTAGCTGCGAGTTTTCCTCCCCTAAGCGGTTCCATAATTGTAATTCCCAAACCCCTTTGAGATGCATACTCTAATCCTTCTGTTCCAGCCTGAAAGTTTTCATCTAAATAGTTATATTGTATTTGACAGAATGACCAATCATAATAATCCACTATTTCTTTAAAAATAGGAAGTTTATCATGGAATGAAAATCCTGCATATTTTATTCTTCCATCTTTTATAGCTGCATCTAGAAATTCAGAAATTCCAAGACCTTTAAGCACAGACCATGTTTTAACATTAAGACCATGTACTAAATAAAAATCTATGCTATCTGTCTCAAGTCTCTGTAATTGCTCATTTAAGAATTTATCCATGTCTTCTCTTGTTTTTATAAGCCAACTAGGAAGTTTTGTAGCTAGTTTAACTTTCTCTCTATATCCATCTTTCAACACTTTTGCTACAAATGGTTCACTTGCTCCACCACTACCCATACCTGTCCCATGGTACGGATAAGCGGTATCTATGTAGTTAACACCTTCATCAATCGCGAAGCGGACAAGTTTTATTGATTTTTCCTCATCTATTTTTGATTGATCTCCTCCTGGAAGAATTGGAAGCCTCATACACCCAAACCCCAAAGCTGAAACCATTTCATTTGTCTTTCCAAACTTTCTATATAACATTATAATTCCTCCCTTAATTAAATCAATACTTATAATATTTTGTAGCTTGTTTTATATGCAATATTATAACATAATGATTGATCTAATATGTCTATTTTAGAGTTTCGATTATAAATAAAGTTTTCTTAATCTTAATATTCTCTTAATATCCTTTTAACATAGTTATGGTATTCTTTATTTATGAGGAAGGAAGTGAAAACTATATGACTAACAAAAATGAATTTGTTATTAGTAAAGATGTTATTGATGAATGTCTTGCTGACTCAATAGAAAAAAACGTAAAATAAAAAAGCAAGTCTAACATTAACAATGTAAGACTTGTTTTTATTTTGACCCCCTTTAATCACTACATATATTTGTCATAAACGCTACAGAATCCTTTAAGAAATCCTATATAAAACTCTTGTGGAATATCAACTTCTGGAAATAATTTTGAAAGTCTATCAAATTTATTAACAGCTAAAACATTAATATTTTTAATAATGTTTGGTAATAGTCCCTTTTCTAAAAGATTAAGATATGAAATTAGTCCTACTTCGAAACCATTTAATTCATAAGGATGGATCTCTTCTTGTTTCTCGTCCTCATAATAAGCTTTAACAAATTGATGAATAACTAACAAAGAATCCTCTTCACTTTCATAAGTTTCATTAATTTCTTCAATATTTTCTGTACCCTTAGTGTTAACTTCCTCTTCTTTTTTCCATTCAATTATTTTCCCCATTATCGATACCCCCTTATTTCAAATTCTATTTATTGTTCCATTTAATGTTTTATTTACTGTACTATCATTAATATTCAATTCAATGATTAATTGCTCTAAATATTTTTAGACATAAAAATGTCCCCCTTTCTTATAACAAATTTTTTCTAATCTGTTGTAAGAAATGGGAACATATAGTTGTTTAGGATATAGATCTATGTTTTATAGATTTCTTATTTACTTTTTATCGTAATTGCAACTGATTCTAGTTTATTCACAGAGGTTCTAGTCACATAAAGCTTGCTTGCAGTGGTCTTAAATGCAGCAAATAAATATGAATATCCTTTACTTACAGTTGCTTTAGATATTGCTTTCGCACCTTTTGTTAAGGCAGGATTTGCAGCATAGACATTTACTATGTCACCTGCTAACAATCCCTTCACAAATACTTTGCCCTTTTCAACTGACACATAAGAAGAATTTAATGTTACACTTTTCTTCATTGCCGCTAAAATTTGGGGTACAGTAGTATCTGTATATATATTATATTTTTTAGAAGCTACTGGAAATAAAGTCTTGTCCCAACTGTGATCTACCCTCATTTCTGCATCACTACATAAAGAATAAGTTTCTACTACTCTTCCATTTACATCAGGTAAAGGATCATTCCAAGTCGTATCCAGGTGATACCAACTCCCCCCTACCATTACCATATTCCAAGCATGACTTTCACTATCATTACCATTATATGCGGCTCCTGTTATTATTCTAGTCTGAAGTCCTGCATCTGTTAACATTCTATATGCTAGTAATGCATAGCCCTGACATACTGTTTTACCACTTCCGAGTAACCCCTCATAAGCAGAAAAGTTAGTATGTGTTGTGTCATAAGATAGCTTTTTACAAATATAAGAATTTATAGCCTTTACTCTTTGACCTTCCGTCATATCAGATGTTATTATTTGTGCTAAAACCTCTTTGACCTTTGCCTTTACCTGATTTTCTTGCTCCTTGGTTTCTAGATAATCAAATGTGTATACTACGTTGAATTTATTATCACCAAACTCTGTAATGCTATAGGCATATGATTTTAACAAATTCTTTTCATAGTCATTTCCAGCAGTCTTAACTGTTGTCAAAACTGTATCTTGCATAAAGTTAATACTATCGCCAACACTTTTAGAACCTGTATAATTAATATTTACCTCAGAAACTCTATTAGATATGGCATAATTTACTTTTGCTTTAAATTCATCAATTGTGTTCACATTATATGTAACCACGGCTTCAGATTTATTCATTGTTTTTGTTGTGTAAACATTACTAAAATTTTGAATATAATTAAGCTGTTTTAGTCTATTACCTCCAATTAAAGAAACAGAACCTGTTTTTGTTTTACCGTTTATTTGATTTGCATACACTAAGGAACCTATACTTGAAACCGATACACCTAAAACTATAATTAAAGACAATATTATTCGACTTATTTTTTTACTTGTTTTCATATAATCTCCCCCTACTTTAGATGATAAAGCAATAACACACCGATACCAATCTTATAAAATCATTATGATTATATCATAATAAATTATAACTTACGTTACTAAACTATTACATTTCCAATTAAAATTAAACTGTGCTATAATTGCATTATTTAACATATAAGAACATATAATAATATGAAATAAAAGAAGATGAAAAAATGAATAATAAACTTACTAAAAAAGATGTTGAGCAGCTCCAAAAAGAATTTGATTATCGTAAGGGACCACTAACAATGGAAATTGCCCATGAAAAAATGGTAGCTGCGGCTCATGGTGATAGAAGTGAAAACGCTGAATATAAAGCTGCAAAATCAAATATGTACGATAACTTTCGAAGAATGGGTTATTTAATAAAAATGATTAGAAGCGCTGAAATTATGGATGACCTTATAGGTAAAACTGCTGGTGCAAATATAGGCAATAAATTACTGATAAAATTTGAAGGCAGTGATGATATCGAAGAAATAGAACTTGTAACAACACTTCAAGTAGATATAATAAACGGTAAATTTAGTATTGAGTCTCCAATAGGAAAAGTATTATTTGGAAAGACAATAGGAGATATAGTTGAAGTGGAGTCCCCTGATGGAAATTATAAGATAGAACTTATAAACATAATTAAGGAATAACTACAAAAATAGATACAAAAAAAGTGCCCTGAATTGCTTTTGCAATCCATGGCTTTTCTA
The DNA here is from genome assembly GCF_026650985.1 of Clostridium estertheticum. GTDB lineage: Bacteria > Bacillota > Clostridia > Clostridiales > Clostridiaceae > Clostridium_AD > Clostridium_AD estertheticum_C. The sequence goes on along the minus strand of NZ_CP086239.1, from coordinate 137,963 downwards.
AACTACATCAAATCCATATATTCTATCAACTATCTTACTATTAGAATCATATCTTATAAGTTTAAAAGACATATACAAGTCCCCTGAAGCACCTAATAAGTTAAGAAGAAATATTATGCCACCTAGCCAACTAGGTAACAACAACGTAGCAATAGACATTACTATTAATGGTGATAAAAGAATAATTAAAAATTTAGTACGATCTATAGGTATCCCAGATATTTCTTGCGTATATGCATAAATCCCCTTAAATCCATACTTAACTTTGCCACCAAAAATCCTATATACGAGTCCATGAATACTCTCATGAACAATTGATATAGGAATCATTAAAAGCAGTACATATAAGCAAAAATTAATTATTAAGTATTTAGTTGGATAAAAGATATAAGGCTTCAAAAAAAAGTTGTCAAGTATATTATCTACACTACGCCCTAAGAGTTTCACCGTTGCATAAGCAATTATTATACACATTACATGTGTTTTCCACGTAATTTTAAAAGACATGCCATCACCTCTGTTAGAAGTATTGACATGTCTTGGTGATGTTAAACTGATTTTCTAATTTAAATTTTCACCCCAGGGGTACTTACAGGAACAGTTGGAGCACAGTAGAGACTGCGCTCGTTTGCTACGCAGCTTTCGACAAGTGACAGTCACCATTGTGGGGAGCTTGCTTCCCACTTGCTATTTTATATATTAACAGTATAAGGAATTCTTACTAATTTGTTACTGTCACAGCTTGAGTATTTTTAGTAATGAATGTTTTTGCAATACTAAAAATACTATCATTATTGGGTAGACCAGTAATTGCAAATCCATTACCTCCACTAATATTCTTGGCTATTATAATTCCATTTAATTGACCGTTAGCAGTAACATTACCGGTACAATAGATAATTGCCTTTTTCCCATTTTGACTCATATTAAAAGAACTATCTAATGTAAGGTCTCCTTTACATACTATTATCAAATTAGTATAGTTATTAAAGGACCAATCTAAAGTTTTATTCCCACTAAAAAAGAGCATATTAGCATTAGCGACACTATTTATTTCACTGTAGTCCGAAGAATTTAATACAGGTCTTATCTGTGGCAAACTACTGTCAAATACATCATTATACACATCAATATTGCTTGGCAATGGTGCTACAATACAACCAATTTCATTCATGTTTTTATCTCCATAGTTTATCTTTGAAGTGGCATATGCCTGACTACCACTTACAGATTCCCAACTACTTTTAGTTATACTGTTTGAATTTAGCAACATATTATTGTAAGTCAATCGTGAATTTAAACTAATAACAGGAGACTTCATTGAAATATTGCCAGAAGCATTTATAGCTCCAGCAGAGCTAATTACATTACTAGTTATTACATTAAAGTCTGTGCAAGTAATTGTTGCGTTATCTTTTAAATTAAAGGTACTAGCAGAAATAGAAATATTTCCAAGTGGGAATTGGCTATTATACATTGATACTGTACCTTTCGTATTTAGGACTATATTATTGCCAAGGTGACCTCCATTACTGTTAATATCAATTGATTGGTCTGAATCTATATATAAATCTCCATTTATTGGCATACCTCCAGAAAATGAAACAGCTTTACTTGTAGATATATACATTTTACCATTTATTGAGCCACCAGTGAATACACAACCGGTACTACTTGTAGATTTATCAATTGCTGTTATAGTGTTAGAAAACATTGTATCTAAATCATTATTTGGTGTTGTATTAATAATAGTTCCATTTGAATAGGCAATTACCGGTCCAGTTTTGTTAGCCAAAACATTATTACCTCTATTTAATAACAATATTGTTGAATTTAAATGGAATGTTTGATTTTTTAGAGTCTCCTGAATATTAAAATCTACTGTTTTTAAATTTTGGATTTGAAATTGCAAAGTAGTAATAATATTATTTGTATTATCTCCTACTATGTTTGTTATATGACCATTATAGTATAGTTTAAGTATTCCATTATCAACATAAATATATTTTTTTGTTGAATCTGGAGTGGCTGGTAAGGCTGTTAATATCTCTGCATTACTACTATATCTAAGTTCTTTTGTTATATAATTAGCCGCAAGCCTTGTATTTGATTGTATATCTGATTTAGCCGAACCATTATTAAAAGATTTGTCTCCAAAATCGCCCATAGAAAAGGCCATGGCTAAAACAATTCCCATTATTCCTATAGTCACAATTAATTCAATAAGTGTAAATCCGGACTTAAAGCCTAATTTTCTCTTATTATTACTCAATTATATCCACCTTCCTTTAAGGATAATAAAATATCTTTTATTAGTTGGTAGTAAAGGTCGTTAATTTCTTTGATATACTACCATAAATGTAAGTTACATCAATTTGACGTCCATTTATTACAATTGTAGTATTTCCTGGAAATGTAAGACTAATACTTTTAGTTGAGGTCACTACATTACTTGGTGAATCCTTTGGATCATTAATATTACTTTCTATTTGATCTTGAGCGGTATAATGAGCAATACTCTTTTTCCCAGAATTTGAGATGCCAACTATACCACTTGTGAACACTGACAGAAAAGCGATACTAATTATCCCCAGTATAGCAATGGATATAATAATTTCAATTAATGTAAAGCCTTTTTCATTTTTTAAGTAATTTTTATTTTTTATCATTTTTCCAGCCTCTTTTTATAAATTAGCTCCATTTTATTGAGTAACTTGAACTGGTAACAGTTACAATCGTTACAATTATTGTTTGAATAACATTTCCAACAGTACCCTTTGAAGTAATTATGGTAGTAACACTGTCAGGGTTTGTTATTGTAACATCAAATTTCCCAATCGTTTTTGATGAATCAACATTGACAAATTGGTTTAAATTATTTAAATAGACAGTGCCGCAACTTCCATTTGGTTTATTACTCGTAGCACTTTTCCATGCGTTTAAAGTGGCCTCTGCACCTGAACGTGCTAGGTAGTGTGCTTGTATTCTTTTATCTTCATTTGATGCTTGCATTGTTTGTGAAATGCTAACATTTAATATGGCCGCACCAAGTATCATCATAACAACCATTACCATGATAACAACAATCAGGGCCGATCCATCACTTTTTTTAGGTACCATAGCTCATATCTCCTTTTAAAACAAATTAACAATAAACCACCTGAAAGCTCTAAATCTTTCTAGTTATTTATTAACATATTGAAAGTAATTTCTAACAATCGAAATATCACCTATTTGTTTTAGTATTTTCACACGTGGTTTATTTTTATCATCATCTAAAATATCAACATCAACTTTTTTATCAGTATCATTTGTAATATTAATGTTTACTCCTGATAAATCTGAGTATAAACCTCTCTTTTGTGAAAAAATGTCCAAAATTATGTTTTTCCCAGTAGGTACAAATTCAATAGGCTTACTAAAGTCTTTAGGATATGTTCCTTTACTTGTTTTATATTTATAAAAATATTTAGTACCAATTTGAGTAAAATAAACCTCTACTGGCTCTACTCCAGCATTGTCTGCATAAATATATGATAACTTTGACTCATCTTTTCCCTTTTCAATTGTTACAGTATTCGAATCAGATGTTTTAGGTTTTGCATATAAAACAAAGTCACTTTTGTTATCATCATTTGCTACAGTGCTTTCATCTTTTACCACAGTTTTATCCCCATTTTTTGCCGTTATCTCATTATTAGTTGGTGATGTAGTTGGACTTTGAAAAAAAGGATTTTCACTACCGATAGGTTTTTTATAATCCCACTTAAAATCATCATTATTATTGAGTTTAGGAACACCATAAAAGTCTAATATAATAGTTGCTGATACCTCACTGCCCTCAGCTCCAGTTAGTGTTATACTTTTTATAATTATCTTTTTATCAAAATCTTCTACTTGCGCTATAAAACTTATAAGTTCATCATACACACCCTTAAATTTAAGTGTAACTTCCATTTTATATGCGCCAATAATCTTCGAGTCATTAGTCTTCTTACTAGCAGTCCTACTAGTTTCATTTTTAGAAGTTCCATTAAAGTCGTTTACTAATTTGTCTAATTCATTTATAGTATTTTTGCTTTTATCTTCATTATTTACAGTTTTTGTCGTATCTACAACATTGTTTCCACTACTTACTTCTGAAAACGCTAATAGATCTGCTTGAAGATTGCTATCTTTAATCATTTTATCTAATATCACTATGATTTTTTCCTGCTCAAGTGATGGAAATAGCATACCTGTTGCATTAAATATTTTAGAATTTAAATTATTATACTGTTCTTTTCTTTCATTTTCTGTCGTTATCTTTGCCTTAGCTAACTCCCATTTTTGCGAATATGAATCTTTACTGGCTTTTAATTCAGTTATCTTTTGATTTTGTTTCAAAAAAACAAAATTATAAAACCCATAACATAATAACACTATTAATAAAACTCCTATTAATACTTGTTCTCTTTTAGTTACCCTCATAATTATCAACGTCCTTTAAAGTACACTTCACACTAAAATTAAACTTTTTATTATCTGTCAATGAAGAATTTATGATATCAATGTGAATGTCCTTTACAAAATCTAAATTTCTTAAAGTGCGCTCAAACACCGCTATTGCTTCTCTATCTTTTGCTTCAGCTTGAATTTGCACTCCATTCGCATCTAAAGTCATAACTTTAAAATCCACACCTTCAGGAACGCAGGAATTTATTTTATCTATTACTTTATTACCTACAAAATCTTTATTATTTATATCCTTACTAATGTTGGATACTACGCCATAGTACTTGTTCATTATAACTAACTTTTTTTCTTCATTTCCTATCTCATTTAACTTAGCAGTATTTTCTTTTGAATTTAAATTTTGCTGTATATTCGTAATTTCAGAATTTAACTTACTTATGTTAAAATAATTAGATGCATATGTAAAAATAATCAATAAGACTAAACTTGCAGACACTATAACAGCATAAAAATATTCTTTTTTAAAATCTTTTTTAACTCCTGTATAAGCATCAAAAAAGTTAAAATCGTTCATAAGTCTCACCTACCTCAGTCTTATTATCGCTCCTATAGCATTCAAATATTTGCTTAATTCCTCATCTATTCTAGCTGAATCTACATTAGCTGCATTTATTTTAGAGCAATTTACATTACTTAAGCTATGAATTCGGATAACAGGTAAGTTTACAATGTCTTTAATAAACATTTCTATACCTTTAAGATTTGAACTTCCTCCATAAATATATATTTTGTCTATTTTATTTTCTTGTTTTTTATTTTTATAATAATTGAGCAACTTTTCTATTTCACGAATCCAATTTCTTACTTGTGCTTTCGCAATATCGTTTACCATTGAACTTTGCATATCACTTAAAGATTCCCTTTCTAAATTACAATTTTTAAATTTTTGATCCTCTGCTTCTTCTTCTGAAATAGATAATTGATTAGCAATATCCACATCTATATGAGAGCCACCATAATTAATAATTCTAGTGAACAACACATTACCATCCGAAATAATATTCACATTTGTAAAATCATGTCCTAAATCTATAACTGCAACAGTATCGTCTAAACTGTAATTTTCATCGTTAACTTGTATATTATCAATAAATAACTTATTAATGCTATTTGAACTTATATCTAAGGCTATTGCATTACCCTGCAATTCCTTTACTAAATTATAATATCCATCCACCATTATTTTAGGATATACTACTACTGCAAATTTTGCCTGTTTTATATTTTCATCTTCAAACTCTTCTAATATTTTATATTGCATTATGTAATCATCAAATTTAATTGGTAAATATCTTTCCATCTGAAATTTTATTATAGAATCCATGTCCTCTTTTTTTGCTACTGGGATATCAATATCTCTAGTTATAACTGTTGTACTTTTGGTAGTGATAATAATATTTTTACATTTTATATTTTCTGCTTGTAAAACATCTGAAATTTTATCTTTTAATTTGGTTACATCTAAAATATTTCCATCATTATAACATCCTACTGGGGTACTCATAGTAATAGCTTTTTCTATAATAATATTTTTTCTATGTTGTGTTCCTAAAACTATTTTTGTATTTTTCGAACCTATATCTAGGGATAAGACTTTTGAGTTGAACATAAGTAGTCACCTCTTTTCAGTTTGTTTAGTTGAAGTATTTAATATGTATTTCCAATTCTTGTTACGTACCTTAATATGGCAACAAGAACTGGAAGTTTGTGTTTGCTATGTTGAATTATTAGCCAAAGTGAATTGTTCTACCAACAGACTTCATTGCTTACTCTTTATTTAATATAATATTTTATTCACAGTTTATTCATGACTCTCAGGGGACTTTGTGCAACCCAAAGAACCGAACTTGCTAACTAAACACAATGCTATGGAGCCGGATATACAGTTGTTGTGCCATGCTTAACAGACAGAGATCCAGTAGTATCATATGAAATTGCAAAAGTTTCTGTTGTTACTGTAGCTGATTTAGGTATTACATCTAAATACTTTGGAACTAAATCCGAAATACTTGTTGGTTTATTTCCTGTATCTGCCTCAAATATCGAAACTGCACTTGCTATCGTTCTACCAGTTGCAATATCAGCATTCTTAGTTGCATTTGCTCTTACACCTGTTAATCTTGGTACAGCAATCGCCGCCAAAATACCCAATATTGCGATAACTACAATAAGTTCAATTAGAGTAAACCCTTTCCTCTTCTTTTTCTTAATTACATCCATTTTCATTAAATTCATTTCCATTAATAATTCCCCCTTATAAATTAATATATTATTAAATATATAATAATGATAAAGCTGCAAAACCCTCATGCTATTTCTATTTGTAATTTTTATGCCTCTATTTTATAGTTTTATCATATTAATCATACTATTACTTAACTGTCTCAGACATACTTAGAATAGGAAGCATCATTGCAATAACTATAAATCCTATAATAACTCCCATTACTATTATCATAAGCGGCTCTATCATTGTGGTCATTTTTTTTAGTGATGTCTCTAATTCCTCATCATAAAAATTTGCTGTCTTGTCCAATATATCATCTAATGAACCAGATTCTTCTCCTATTTTTATCATGGAGTGTAACATTGCTGGGAATATCGCTTCTGCTCCTAATGCTTCCGCTAAAGATACCCCTCTTAGTACTTTTTCTTTGATTTTCTCTAAAGCATTTTCTGCTACTTTATTTCCAACTACTTTTTGCACTACTTCTAGTGCTTGTACCAAAGGTACACCACTAGCAATTACGGTAGATAAAGTTCTAGTAAATCTAGATACTATTGCCTTCTCTGTAATATCTTTAATTATTGGCAATTTCAATTTTAATCCATCTATTGATAACCTACCTTGTGGAGTTTTAGCATAACTCTTCATACCATAAATCGCTCCACCAATAACCGCAATTAAAATGTACCATTTAGTTTGTATAAATTGACTTATTTCCATAACTATTCTCGTAGGTGCTGGCAACGCCACCCCCGAGCTTGTAAACATTCCTGTAAATGTAGGCATTATAAATGTTAGAAGGAAAATTACTATTACAACTGATAAGCCGCCTAATACCATTGGATAAACCATAGCACTCTTAAGTTGGTTATTTATCTTATTTTCTTTTTCAAAATGCGATGCCATTCTATTCATTATTATGTCAAGGTTACCACTGACTTCACCTGTATTGATCATATTTATAAGTAAATCGGGAAACACATCTTTATGTTTTGAAAGTGAGTCTGAAAGAGAGACCCCCTTTTGCAGATCATCATGAACTTCGTATAAGCTTTTCTTCAGTTTTTTATTTTCAGTTTGCTTTTTTAAAACATCTAAAGCATTAGCAATATTAGCACCTGCATTTATCATTGTGTAAAATTGTCTACAGAAAATGTATAGATCCTTTGTTTTAACCTTCTCAAAGGATTCAAATAAATCCTTCTGCTCACGTTCTAATACTTCTTTAATTTCTATTGGATAATAATTATTATCTTCGATCATTGCTAACACTTCATTTTTACTATTAGCTTTAAATACTGCTTCTATTTTTTGACCTTTATGGTCCATAACTTTATACTTATAAGTAGGCACTTACTCCCCCCTATTCTTTCAAGAACGCTATCTTAACCAGTTCCTCGACCGTTGTCATTCCTTTTAGCACTAAATCAGTACATGATGATTTTAGCGTTTTCATCCCTTTTTCTATACTTATATCTCTTATTTCATCTACACTAGCGTTACGCATTATGTATTCTCTATGTTTACGAGTTACTTCCATTATTTCGTATACACCTATTCTTCCTGAATATCCAGTGTTGTTACAGTGTCCACATCCCTTACCTTTGTGAATAAGCAACTCCTCCGTTGAGTGAATGTTTAGGATTTCTTTTTCAAAATCAGAGGCAACGTAAATTTCTTTGCACATTGGACATATTTTTTTTACAAGTCTTTGAGATATAATTCCTGCTATAGCACTAGCTACTAGATAAGGTTGTATGTCCATATCTATAAGTCTTACAATTGCTGAAGGTGCATCATTAGTGTGTATTGTACTTAACACTATATGCCCAGTTATAGATGCTCTTGTAGCAATTTCTGCTGTTTCATTATCCCTTATTTCACCTATCATAACAACATCAGGGTCCTGTCTTAAAATTGACCTTAAACCAGATGCAAAGGTTAGCCCTGCTTTAGGATTTACGTTTACTTGATTTATTCCATCTACTACATACTCTACAGGATCCTCTACTGTTATAATGTTCTTACTGTTATCATTTAATTCACTTAACAGTGTGTATAGTGTAGTTGATTTTCCACTACCTGTAGGGCCTGTGACGAGAATTATTCCATATGAATTTTTAAGTATTCTTGCTACTTTTTCTAAGTCATCTTCGTTCATACCAAGTTTTTCTTTACCAACCAAGAAATTTTCTCTATCCAGTACCCGGATAACAACCTTCTCACCATGAATTGTCGGCAATGTTGATACCCGCAAATCTACCTTCTTATTATCTACAATTGTTAAAATTCTACCATCTTGTGGTATTCTCTTTTCTGCGATATTTAATTCTGCTAGTATTTTTATACGAGTTATAAACGCACTAAAAATATCTTTATTGTATTTAGATATTTCTTTTAAAGTACCGTCTATTCTGTATCTTATTTTTATATAACTTTCAAAAGGTTCTATGTGAATATCACTAGCTTTCAGCTTTATTGCATCGCTTATTATAGAATCAACAAGTCTAACCGCTGGAGCGCTTTTTATATCATCTAATTGTGCTTTATTATCTTCCTTCTCGTCGTTTGTTCCCTGAGCTTTCGACAAATCGTCAGCGGCTTTCATCGCGCTTTGACTAGCGTAATATACATCAATTGCATTTTTAATATCTTTTGTTAATGCAATAAATATTTCAACATTAAACCCTGAAGATATCTTAACATCATCTATCGCAAATATATTTAAAGGATCAGACATGGCAACCTTTATTTTATTGTCTTCTATACCAAAAGCAACTAAGTTATACTTTTTTGAAATAACCTCTGGAATTAATTGAACAACTTTTTGATCTATCTCTTCCATATCTAAGCGTACTCTTTTTATGCTTAATTGTTGTTCTAGAACTTCTAAAATATCTTCTTCGGTTAAAACCTCATCTTCAATAAGAAGTTCTCCTAACCTTTTTCCATTACCTTGCTGTCTTCTGAGTACTTTATTAAGTTGTTCTGAAGTTATCTTTCCAGATTCAATTAATAAATCTCCCAATCTTTTTTTTGCCATATTCTTCATTGGCTATACCCCTTTATTAACTACACTATATAATGTTTTCATCTATTCATATATGGATAAATGCATCTAAAACATCTCCTAACCTTTGTTTTTTTTAAGACCAATATTCCACATTTTTAAGTATATTTCTAACTATTACCTAATTATATATTAAATACATTTTTCTACATTATACAATGTTTATTAATGCTATGCAATGTACTTTTAAAAATTTTCCATTTTTTAAAAGCCAGCGATAGTCTAGTTTACAGTGCTATATAAGGGGATGATAAAAGTTTTTATAACTATTTACATAATAGTATAATTTAATACAAATTATTTACGATTGCCAATTTTTAAGCTACAAAAAAATTGAATTTAAGTTAAAATATTATTCAAACTGATTAATATAGTTAAATGCAATATAAATTTGCTTACTCACTGATACTAACTATTGTTTTTTTACTAATAGTTCTAATACAAAAAATTATAACAGCCAATTTATATAAAACTATAAATTGACTGCTAAGCAAACTCTAATTCGTTTTTTTCATGTTTATTTTAACATCTGCTTATTATGGAATTTTAATAATCATATTTTATCATGCAGCAGGTCCATTAGCTAATTTTTTCATTTTATTTTTAGTCATCATTTTAAATGCGTAAGAAACAATAAATGGACAAAGGATAGCAGATATTACACATGATGCTGCAACTTGCGCTGTTGCTATTGTTGCAATTGCCACTAATGATGGATCTGCTCCTGCAATAATAGCTGGCGTCGCTACAGCATTTCCTGCAGTTGACCCTGTTGCAAGTCCTATTATAGGCTCTTCTTTAAATAATTTTAAAAGTACATAAGCTCCAATTCCAGTAAATGAAGCTATTATTCCGAGTAATATACCAGGACCTCCAGCTTTTACAATAGTTGAAAGATTCATTCCTGCACCTAATGGGAAAGAAAAAAATGGGATTAATAACAATCCACTACTTCCAAGGAATTTTCTCATATCAACATCAATATTTCCTAAAATCATTCCTATTAATATTGGAACTAATACTGCTACAAGTGCCATAAAAGGAACTTGAGCAAGTCCTGATGCGCCTAATGCAACTAATGTAAAAAATGGACCATCTTTTAAAGAAAGTAATGCATAAGCACCTACATCAGTTTCATCACCATACTGTGAAGCAAGAGATGCATATAATCCACCATTACAATTTGTTAATCCTGAAAGGATTGCGAGTGGTGATAAACCTAATACTCCAGCAGGTCCAAAAACTTTCCCTACAAATATACCTATACCAGCACCTACTATAAATTTTCCTGTTATTAATAGTGCACCTTTCTTTAATGCCTTTGGTGCTAAATTGAAATTAATTTGTGAACCAATTAGAAACATAAAACAAGCTAAAATTGGTGTTGACGCCGCTTTACCGAACAATCCCGTTGTAAAACCACCGATTTTTAAGACTCCTGGGAAAAATGTATTAACTAATACTCCTAAAAAAAGTGGAACAACCATCATACCGCCCGGGATTTTATCGAGTGTTCTCTTAATTGGAATTTGCATTTTTTCGGCCTCCTATTTTTCAATAATTGTAGTGGGGGCGTCCATTTCCTTTCAGACGGACTCCCATTTTTTTAAATTTATCTTATTTTATATTCTTGCTACTCCTGTATCTCTTGCAGCTTTTGCAATTGCTTCTGCTACTTTTGTTGCTACTCCTTTATCTAATGCACTTGGGATTACGTTATTTTCGTTTAAATCTTCATCTTTTATATAATTTGCAATAGCATAAGCTGCTGCGAGTTTCATTTCTTCGTTTATCTCTTTTGCTCTCACATCTAAAGCACCTCTGAACAACCCAGGGAAAACAAGTACATTATTTACTTGATTTGGGTAATCAGAACGTCCTGAACCTGCCACCCTTGCGCCTGCTTTTTTAGCTTCATCTGGCATTATCTCGGGGGTTGGGTTTGCCATTCCAAAAACTATAGAATCTTTATTCATAGACTTAACCATGTCAGCTGTAACAATTCCTGGAGCTGAAACTCCTATAAATACATCTGCACCTACTAAAGCATCACTTAGATTTCCTTCTATATTTTCTGGATTAGTTATTTCTGCAAGAGCCGTTTTTGCATCATCGATTTTCTCCATTCCTCTATAAAGTATTCCTACTTTGTCACAAGCAATTAGATTTTTAACTCCGGACCTTAGTAAAAGTTTTGATATTGCTGTTCCTGCAGATCCTGCACCGTTTATAACAACCTTTAAATCACAAAGTCTCTTTCCTACTACTTTAGCAGCATTAATGAGTCCCGCAAGAACTACAATAGCTGTTCCATGTTGATCATCGTGAAATACTGGTATATCCAATATTTTTTTAAGTTTGTCTTCTACCTCAAAACATCTTGGAGCACTAATATCTTCTAAGTTTATCCCACCAAATCCTGGGGAAATAAGCTGAATAGTACGAACAATTTCATCTACGTCCTTTGTATCTAAGCAAATTGGAAAAGCATCTACATTTGCAAATTCTTTAAATAGTATTGCCTTACCTTCCATAACTGGAAGTCCTGCTTTTGGTCCTATGTCACCAAGGCCTAAAATAGCTGTACCATCTGTAATAACTGCAACCATATTTCCTTTAGCTGTATATTTGTATACGTTTTCTTCATTCTCATATATTCTTCTACAAGGTTCAGCAACTCCGGGTGTATATGCAAGTCCTAAATCTTCTTTTGTTTCTATTTTTACCTTTGATTTTATTTCAAGTTTACCTGTGTATTTTTCATGCATTTTTAAACTTTCTTCAAAATAATTCATTTAATATCTCTCCCCTTCGTTATATCATTTATACGTTTTCATGATTAATATTTATGTTTTATTTGTTGATATCATCATAACAACAAATCCAATATAATTAAATATTTAGAAAGTTTAAAATTCTTTGTGGTCATTAAAAAATCTTTGTATTATTTTTAACAATATATTATTTAAAACTGGATATGTTATAATTTTTGTAAACGTATCCTATAAAAAGATATAAGAGGAGCTAAATATGAAATTAAAAACAAAAATCACTACTACAGTAATCGGAATTTTACTTCTGACTATTGGAAGTATATCTATACTTTCTTTTAATCAGATGAAAATAGTGCTTAAAGACCAATTTGGACGTAACCTTTTAAATATTGCAAATTCTGTCTCAATGAGTTACCTTGTGCAAAATTATTTAACAGGAAAAAATCAAATTAATGACGAAAGCTTGAACAATCAGATAGAAGCCATAAGAATCAAAACTAAAGTAGAATTTATTGTAGTAATGGATATGAAAGGAATAAGATATTCACATCCTACTAAAGAGAAAATAGGTAAAAGTTTTGAGGGTGGAGATGAAAAACGTGTTCTCACAACTGGAGAAGAATATGTATCTGAGGCAAATGGAAGCCTTGGGCCCTCTCTTAGAGTATTTACACCTATAATAAAAGATGGGAAACAGATTGGAGCAGTGGCTATAGGTAGTCCAGTTACTGAGGTTTATAATGAGATTTATTTAAAGATAGATAGCTTTATACCTTTTATAATACTCGGACTAATTTTAGGGGTTATTGCTGCAACGCTCTTATCTTCCAATATTAAAAAAGCCATTTTCGGTTTAGAACCAGAAGAAATAGCATTGATGCTTAAAGAAAAGGAAGCTGTTATTGAAAGTGTTAATGAAGGAATTCTAGCTGTAGATAAAAAAGGAAGAGTCACCTTATTTAATAGAGCAGCGGGAGAAATCCTTGGGCTAACGTCCGAAGACATAGGACGCCCCATAACAAATCTTTCTTATGAACATAAAGTTTCTGAAGTACTGAAACTCGGAAAGTATTTTGAAAATATAGAAATGAAAGTTAGACCAGGTTTAACGATTTTTTGCAAGTATAATCCACTTAAAAATGATAAAGATGAAGTAATTGGACTTGTAATGAATTTTAGAGATTTAACAGAAGTTAAAAAAATGGCAGAAGAACTCACCGGAATAAAAAAAATGACTTGCTCCCTAAGAGCACAAAATCATGAATTTATGAATAAACTCCATGCTATATCCGGCATGATACAATTAGGTGAATACGCAGATGCTGTGAAATTCATATCAAGTGTTTCTAAAACTCGAAAAGATATTAGTGGTATTCTGCAAGGTCAAATCAAAAATGTGTATATTGCAGCATTGTTACTCTCAAAATATAATAAAGCAGAAGAAGCTAGGATAATATTTGAAATTGATTCAAGTTGTAAGTTAGATGAACTACCTCAGTATATGAGAGAAGACGAATTAGGATCTGTTATTGGAAATTTGATAGAAAATTCTCTTGACGCAGTAAGTACAAATGGAAATGGTTTTGTTCACTTTAAAATTTTCAAATTAGAAAATGAATTAAAAATTCAAGTTAATGACAATGGACCAGGTATAACTACTGAAATGAAAGATAAGATATATGAAATTGGAACTACTACTAAAACAGGTCAGCGCGGAGTAGGTATGTATGTTGTTAAAAAAATCATTGATGAGGCTAGAGGCACAATTGAATTTAGCGTAAATAACGGAACATGGTGGAATATAAGTATTCCTATGGAAAGGAGCATAAGCCAATGATTAAAGTTATGATTATAGAAGATGACCCAATGGTACGAGATATTAATACTAAATTTTTAAACCGGGTTGAAGGCTTTCAATTAATTAAAGCTTCTAGTAATCTTACGGATGCACAAAGCTTTATAAAAAAACATAAACTAGATTTAGTTTTACTTGATGTTTATCTTCCTAAGGAAAATGGAATAGATTTTTTAAAATGGCTTCGAACTGAAGAAATTGAAGTTGAGGTTATTTTAATTACTGCTGATAAAACAACAGAACGAATTCAGGAGGCTTTTAGATATGGAGCTCGAGATTATTTAATTAAACCCTTCACTTTAGAGAGGTTTAAAGAATCACTCCTTAAATTTAAAGATAGATATTATCATCTTAAAAAGGAAAATATAATTGAGCAAAGTGAATTGGATAAATATATTATAAGTAATAGAGCTTTAGCTGTTGAAGAAAATAATAATAATTCTGATTTAACTAAGGGGCTAAATAGATATACTTATGATACAATTTGGCAACAAGTTCAGCAAATAGGTGATAATTATACTACACCAGAAGAACTAGGTGAAATACTCGGAATTGCAAGGGTCACCTGCAGAAAGTATTTAGAATATATGAATAAAGAAGGAAAAATTGATATGTTAATTGAATATGGTAAAATTGGAAGGCCACAGCACAAATATAAGGTAAATCATAGTATTTAAAAAATAGTAACACTGCTTAAAGTTAAGAAGTGTTACTATTATCTAATGTGTTTGACTCATAATATTAAAGGTCTAATTTCTTATCTATTAGATAAGAAGTGCTCATAAATAATCCAGTAAAAACAATAATATCAAATATAGCACCAGCTATATTAATATTAAAAGCTGCCTCTGCTGCTGTAGTACCAAAATTCAATGCATTAGTCGTATTTATCGAAAAATTACTCAAATTCAAGTTTTGAGGTAATAAAGTTGTAATTTTCGTAGATAACCAAATTATTACTATAGATAAAATAATAAAAATTACAAAAGAACCTATTTTGCCTAATTTTTTACCCTTTAAGGCTATTTTTCCGATAACCATGCAAAAGTATATAATAGTTAAAAAGTAAATAATGCCCCATATATAATTAATTATACTATATAATATTAGACCAGGCTTAATATTCACCAAAAAACTAAAGTCAATCTTGTCTGTTAGCGTCAAATAAGACATCAAAAAAGATACAACAACAATAATTGTTATTTGAATTAATGAAGTTATAAGCCTTGATGTTATTATTGACATGCCAGATTGGGGTAGCGTAAATAATAAGTAACCTGAGTCATTATGCAAATATTTGCTCATGATATTTAATGAAGATATAAATATGACTATTATGGTAGCAATAATTAAGCAACCAGATAATGCGATAACTACATCACCCCAGGAACTTTTCTTTGCCATAAGAAGCAAGTTAGCAATTATCACAACTATACAGCTTCCAATTATAGTTAAAAAATTTGCTCTTAATTCATATTTTACAAGTTTAAACATTACTGAAATACCTCCCTATATAATTCATCAATTGACATTTTCCTGCTCATTCGTAATTCCTCTGCATTACCCTCTAGCACTATCTCTCCCTCAGATATAAATGCTACGTCATCAAAAATGCGTTCTATATCATTTACAAGGTGAGTCGTTATTATCATAGAGCTATCCTTACTAAAGTTATTGACTATAGCATTAAGTATCTTTTCTCTAGCAGTAGGATCTACCCCCCCAAGCGGTTCATCAAGTATATAAAGCTTAGCTTTTCTTGAAAGCACCAATGAAAGCTTTAATTTTTCCTTCATTCCCTTTGATAGGCTCTTTACATCGTCGTTTTTATCAAGATTCATAAAGACCAATAATTCCTCTGCTTTTATCTCATCAAAATCAGAATAAAAGTCCTTGAAATATTTCACTGCATCCTTTACTTTCATCCACTTTAAAAGGTATTCATTATCAGGCAAATAGGAAACTATCGACTTTGTATGGACACCAGGTATATGCCCATCTATTAGTATTTCACCTTTCGACGGATGTAGTATGCCCGCTGCGATTTTTAAGAAAGTAGTTTTACCACTCCCATTGGGTCCAAGAAGTCCTACAATTTTCCCAAGTGGTATATTTAGATTTACCCCACGTAATGCCTTTTTATTTAAATATGATTTGCGTATTTCCTTTGCTTCTAATATATTATCCATTTTATTTTACCTCCATAGTTTCTTTGGAAACAGATTTGATTATTTCATTGTCATTAAAGCCTAGGTTTCTCATTCTAAGTATAAAAGAATCTATAACTTCCTTTGCCATTTCTTTTTTTAAATCATCTACCATATTTTCACTCTCCACCACAAATGTCCCTGTGCCTCTTTGGGTATAAACGATTCCAAGCCTTTCAAGTTCTTGGTAAGATCTCTGAAGAGTATTGGGATTTACATTCATATTCATTGCCATTTCTCTTACTGACGGTAATTTGTCATTTGATTTTAGTTTTCCTATAACTATATCCATTTTTATAATGTCCATAATTTGTAGGTATATAGGCGACTTGTCATTAAATTCTGTAACCATTTTTTATCTCCTTTCGCCATGTTGCTAACGTTCTAGTGAACTATGTTAATAGTACACTAGAACGTTAGCAATGTCAACCTTGAAATTAATTATAAATATTTATTAGAATTTAGTAAAAGTAATAATAAATTTTGTTCCTATGTTTACCTTGCTTCGTACCTCAATTATTCCGTTATGTGCTTCAATTATAGATTTTGAAATGGATAGTCCTATTCCAATAGAGTCACTTTTCTTTGCAGTCTTGGCTTTGTAAAACCTTTTAAATATATTTGGCAAATCAAGCTCCGTCATACCTTCTCCTGTATCCTCTATTGTAATCCTTGTATATAATTGATTTTCCATAAGCGTAAGTTTTATATTTCCGCCAGGCGGAGTATGTTCTATACTATTCTTAATAATATTAATAAATGCCTCTTGAAGCCACAAAACATCATGATTAAACTCTATTTCTTCTTTTTCATTAAATATAATCTTAACCTGGCATTCAATTGCCCTACTTTCTAATGCCTCTATTGAATCATGCAACGTTCCATTTAAACTTTGTTCTTCTTTTACAATTTCTATGGCTTTAGCATCGAGCTTTGCAAGCTTAAGTAAATTTTTAATTAGCCAATTCATCTTCTCAAGCTGGTTTTGATTATTCAATAAAAATAGTTCGTTTTGTACGCGGGTCAGCTCCTTTGTAACCATAATATCGTTATATAAAATTACTGATGATAATGGAGTTTTTAATTGATGTGATATATCCGATAATAAATCCACTAAAAATTGTTTTTCCAAAGCAAGCTCACTTAAATTACTTTTAATAATCCCTCTCATAGAGTTAAATGAAATTGCTAGTTTTGAAAAATCCCCCTCCTGGTTTTCATTAATAGCTATGTCATAATCTCCTTCAACTACGTTTTTTGCAGCAAGGGTTAATTGTCTTATCCTTTTATAAAAAAAACTATATTGAAAATAATTGAGTACAAATAATATAGCCATCATAAAAATAAAAATTAATATAATTGAGTAATTATTTTTTATAATAGTTGTGTTAACATATGGGAAAAGTTGATCTTCCAAATCCTTCGTTAGACCATACTCCTTTAAAAAAGCTTTTCCCCGTGTAGCCTCTTCCTCTGAAACCTCTTTTGTAATAAGAGGTATGATTTCCTTCTCCATTTTAGGATCTTTCTGAACTACCCTTTCAGCAATTGCCCCCAAACTTTTTATATAATCATTCTTTAGGTTATCATGATGTGACTTTAAGCTTAAGGATGTAATAATTAAAAATAAAGTCATTATAAATAATAAAGTAACCGTACTTATTTTAAGTTCTGAATTAATAAAATATTTCTTCATACATCTACCCCACATCCTTATTCCACTTATACCCTAGTCCACGTTTATTTACTATATACTCTGGCTGCCTTGGAATATCCTCTATTTTATCTCTTATCCTTTTAATATAAACTGATAGAGTATTTTCATCAAAAAAAGGGTCATCCCCTTCTAATAATTCACTCAATATTTCATCTCTTTTCATCAAAACATTAGGCTTATTCATAAATATTAATAAAAGCTTGTATTCTTGAGCCGTTAGATTTATGACTTCCCCATTTTTTCTTACTGTTCCTTTTATATTATCAACAAATATGCTTCCACTTTTCATCGAGTTTTCTACAGACATATTTTTAGTGTTACGCCTAATAGCAACCTTTATTCTTGATAAAAGCTCCCTTACACGAAAAGGTTTTGTTATATAATCATCGCCACCAATTTCAAGGCCTTGGACTATATTAACCTCATCATCGAGAGCTGTTAAAAATATAATAGGAACCTCACTACTTTCTCTTATATACTTACATAATTCATATCCGTTTCCATCTGGCAAGTTAACGTCTAATAAAATCAAATCAACTGGTTCCATATGAAACAAAGTCTTTCCACCTTCTACTGTGGATGTTCTAAAAACCTCATATCCCCCATCTTTTAGAGAAAATTCTATACCAAGTGCCAATGATTCATCATCTTCAACTAATAATAATCTATTCATGTCCATGCAATTCACCTCTCACCCCTGGGGTGTAAATTTTTCCAAAAAATAGAGAAGATTATTAATAATCTTCTCTACCTGGATCAATTTTTTTCTCCCTTATTCCTTATATTCAATATTAAACTCAGCCAGTGCATCACCTAAAAATACGATTCTTCCACCTTTAGGTAATGTAACTTTTTCAGTCCCTGTAATTAGAGAATCATTCACTAAATCTCCCTTACTATCATAAACAACAAACGCTGCCTTTTTCGGTATTTTTACAGTAATTTCCTTGTCAGTTGATTGATCACCTATTTTATACCATCTAGCATATCCCTCTTTATTAATTGTACATGTAAATTTATTTTTTGTTGGAAAAGTTTCAATTGCATCTTCTTCAACATAAGTAAAACCACCTGCATTTAGGTACTCAAATTTATCCTTTTTATAAAATGTATAGTCCACTAGATCACGTGATAACATTCCTGGCCCATCTAAGATGGCAACAGCTGAATTATTATCTACAATTTTATCTGATTTGAAATATCCTTCAAGCCCTTTCGTAAAACTAACTTGTACATCGGGACATGACAACATAAATATTGAGGAGTATTTCTCATCTAATAAGAAATATTTCTTACCCTCCCTTTTTGACCAAGCCTCTGAAACACTATCTGTTAATTTATTTACATTCTCTTTTTGTGCTATATACAAATTTGATGTTGTTTGGCCTAACAACTTCAAACTTTGATAACCAGTTTGTTTCATATATATTTTTCCATTTGTCTCTTCTACAAATTTTAAGCTTGCCGACCCTTCGCTGGATACAAAAGTTCCATCCTTTGTATAAACAAGAGTTTGTGTCCCATATTCTGGTGCCTGAGGATACGATAAACTTAATGTACCTGTTTTATCAATTTTGATATCAATAAATGCCGAAGCCGAAACATATAAGCCCTCATTTTTCACCACCTCTGTTGGAACAGTTGTTTTTTCCGGCGCTGCAAATGTCTTATCTTGTTTGATTCCACTAATTACACCTTTTTCTTTTAATGCAGCAAGAAGTATTTCTTGAGCTAGTACCTGATCATAGCCACTAGTTCCACCAGAAGTTACAACAGCCACTGCCATATTTTGTTCTGGTAAAACAGTTAAATTACTGTGATAAAAAATACTATCTCCGCCTTTTGATAATGCCTTTATATTATACAAATTAAATGGATAAAGATTTACGCTATCCCACCCTAGTCCATAACCCCATGTATTATCGGTATCGTCTGTCCAAATACCATTTAAATATTCCTTATTCTCCATTGCTTTTATGGATTCTTGTGAAAGGATTCCATTTGAATTTTTAGTAAATGTTGTTGCAAAAGTACATAAATCTTCTGCACTTGAATAAACCCCACCTGCACCAATAGCATTTAAATTTTCTGCTGGTAAATAACTAGAAATCCCATTACAATATGTCTTAGCTAATCTCTCTCTATCAAATTTGCTAACTGGTGTCTTAGTATCCTCCATTTTAAGAGGACTCGCAAAAGTATTTGTTATATAGGTTGTATAATCAATTCCTGTCACATGTTCCACTAAGATTTGAGCAAGTGTAAAACCATCATTGCAGTATACCGAGTACGCACCTGGCTCTGCTTTTAGGCGTTGAAACTTTAATTGATCTAAAAAAGTATCATGGTAATATGTATCATTATCTCCAAGAAGAAGTGTATTGGAAAAACTAGATCCCATTAAGCCCGATGAATGATTTAACAACATTCTAACTGTAATCTTCTTATATCTATCATCTGCCATTTTAAACTCTTTAATATATTCCGTAATTGGAGTATCCAATTTAATTTTACCCGAGTCTACTAATTTCATTACAGCCGTTGTTACAAACATCTTACTAACTGAGCCTATACAATACATACTGTGAGATGTTAATGCTTTAGTATTTTCTTTTGAATATACACCTGAATTACCAGATAATACGATTTTTCCATTATCTATTAATGCATATTGTACACTTAAACTATCATAATCAGTAGTCATATAAAAAGCTTTTTTCTCTGCAACAGCTTTCGTATCGACGTACTCATTTGTTGAAAAACTTTTAGCCTTATTGATATTTCCTTTTTTAATTTCTACTCCACCACTGGTTTTAGTCCTTAAATTTTCTGGAAGTAAGCCATATACAGATTTTGTTGTCAACGGTCCTATTGATGTATTGTTTGTAGCTAGAGTCGTCATTGATGATGTACATATTAGCATAATCAATGACAATATAAATATATGTCTTTTCGCCTTCATTCTTATAAGTCCCCCTCATGTTTATGAATATTCTCTGACAATATAATATTAACATAAAATAATGGGATATTGTTACTTAAATGTTTAATTTGTTAAGTGATATATATCCAAAAGGTGACTAAATAAAAACAAGTTATAAATTCCCTAAAAATCTTCTCTTACTGATTCTATTAAATTTGATTGTTTAATTCTTGATAATGGTGATAATACAGATATATATCCAATAATTAGAGATGCTGCTGTTGCAATACCTATCGCCTGCCAAGGAACCATCCATCCAAATTCTCTAAAATCGCCCATTGATTTAAATAGCAGGTATGATATTCCAGTTCCTACAATAGACCCATAAACTGCACCAACAACTCCATACAGAAGCCCTTCAAGGACTATCATTTTCTTTAACCCCTTTTGAGTTAAACCAATTGATTTTAGTGTAGCGAACTCTCTTTTTCTAAGGATAATATTAGTTGTTAACGTATTTACAATATTAACACTTCCTATTAATGAAACTACCAATACAAATCCATACAATAATATTTTAACCATTAATATTGTAGATTTACTTTTTCTATTATTATCTATATTATTTATTACCATTAAAGATGAATTTGATTTTGTTACATTTTCTATACCTGTTTTACTAGCCTCCTCGCTTTTTATATCTTTTAGAACTATATTTAAAGCGGTAGGTTTAATGTCATTTATGCCTATTAATTCTTCACCTGTTTTCTCTATTGTAATTATTTTTAGCCCATCCGATGATCCTCTATAATTAAAAGGATCACTATTCAAAATTGCCATAATTTTTACTTTCTTTAATTTTTTCTTATCAAATTTCGTATTTGTTTTATTGGATTTACTGCCTCCATTTTCATCATGTTGAAGGACTATTTCATCGCCTACTTTTACATCTGCTATTGGTCCATAATAATTTTTCTTTGTATTTTGATTATATACTACATTTTTGTTAATTAAGATTACTCCATTTTCTTTGTTTAATTTTTCTATATCAATCTTTCCTGATTGTAAATATTTTTTAGAAGCCTCAAGTGAATCCTTATCATATATAACAATAGAACTTCTTATAAGGGTTTTCTCCACTCCATCTAAAGTTGTTTTTTGATATACATTACCTATGTCCTTAATTTCCTTAACCTCACTATTTTTGTTAATTAACCCATCAACACTATATGAATCATAAACTCTATACACCTTATTAACTGACTCCATTTGTTTAACATCATTTTCTGTTTTATTATCTATTATTGTTTTACCTGTATCTTTACCATTTGCTACAACTGAGAAGTGAATATTTTTCGATTCATTAAGATCACTTGATATATTAAGTGACATATCCATGAAAGATTTAAATGTAACAAATAACACCACACTTATCACTATAGAAAAAACAGTTATTCTGTATCTTTTTTTATTTCTCTTTATATTTTTAGCAGCAAGTGCTCCTTCAAATCCAAATATTTTTTGAACTACTCTATTTTTTCTTCTCTTTATTTTCTCCTTTGTTATAGAAGTTCTACCACTTATCGCATTAAGTGGTGAAATCCTACCTGCAAAATATGCTGGCACAAGTGCTGATAGATATATTGCAAAAAGTCCCACTGCTGCGCTTATGCTTAAAACCATAGGTGATATTGAAATTTTTATAGGAATAACTGAATCTGCACCTATTAATTTAAATGCTAAAATTATTCCATTTATAGCTATAAGACTACATATCAGTCCTAGTGGAATAGCTATTATTGCTAATATTGTTGCTTCTCTTAACACAATCTTTCTAATCTGCCTTGGGGTAGTTCCAATCGCTCTTAAGAGACCAAACTGCTTAATTCTTTCCACAATGCTTATTTGAAAGGAGTTATATATTACTGCTATAGTTGATATTAAAACTATTCCAATTATTATTGCAAGTGTTATATATAAGCCCCCGAGCCTTGAACTTTCATCTCCTGCTCCAAGCATTTGCAGCAAATACGTATTTTCCTTAACAGAATTTTTATCACCTAACTGCTTTAATTCATTTACCGCAGTTTTTAAATTTGTTTTGGAGCTTATTTCTACGAGTAAAGCTGCATTCGCTTTGTTAATATTATTGTTCTTTGATAAAATTATTCCATTGCCCTCTATCTGATTTTGTACATTATCCTCGAGTATTCCTACAAGAGTGTATTCTTTATTATTAACCTTAATTTCCCCTCCAACTTTAGCATTTTTATCAATATGTGATGATACCCAATTTTCCATTGCCACTTCATTTTGTTTTTCTGGTAATCTACCTACCTTTGCATTAAAGGGAAAAAGTTCTAATGCCTTATCTGTTGCGGTTATTATATTAACATTTAATTTATTACCTATGTTTATTTCTTTACTCATAGTATAAAATCCAAACCTTGAAACTTTAGGATTATTAACTATTTTAGAAATTAATTTTTCATTTGTTTTTTGGAATGCTATATGATAAGAACCCCCACTATTAATTGCATCCTGTATCTCGGCATCCTGCATTCCTTTAAAGAAAAGTCCTATTGTTGATATAAGTGCAACTGATAACATTATTCCGATAATCGTAAGCACCGTTCTTTTCTTATTTTTCTTTAAATATTTTCCTGTAAGCTGTTTATAACTAGTTATCATTTTTTCCCTCCCCCCTAATTTATTTTTAAGTTTTTATCCGTAGTTATTTCGCCATCTTCAATAGTAATAACCCGGTCCGCCATATTTGCTATATTAAGGTCATGTGTAATAAGTATTAGTGTTTGATTATATTTTTTAGCAGTAAACTTTAATAATTCCATAACGTCTTTTGAATTCTTAGTATCAAGATTTCCTGTTGGTTCATCTGCAAGTATTATTGATGGCTTGTTAAATACAGCTCTACCAATTGATACCCTTTGTTGTTGTCCACCTGATAATTCTGACGGAAGGTGATTTTTCCTCTCGCTTAGACCAAGCACCTTGATTAACTCCTCTAAATAAACTTTATCAACTTTATCATTATCGAGTAACGCTGGAAGAGCTATATTTTCTTCTACATCTAAAATAGGCAGTAGATTATAAAACTGAAACACAAAACCTATTTTTCTACGTCTAAACACTGCAAGTTTTTCTTCTTTGTAATCATAAATACTTTCTCCATCAATAACTACATTACCAGCGGTTGGTCTATCGAGTCCACCTAGCAAATGAAGAAGTGTACTTTTACCAGAACCTGATGCCCCAACAATTGCTACAAATTCCCCTTTATTAATTACTAAATTTATATTTCTAAGTGCCTCCACCTTATTCTCACCGGTGCCATATGTTTTATTTAAGTTTTTTACCTTTAAAATCTCCATTTATATCTCTCCTCATTACATCTCGCGTAGCATACACTACACGTATTTATTTTTTTAAATCACTATAACCATATTATACAACTGGTATCCCTTGCACTCCATGTCACTTCACTTACAAATACAAAATTTATCTTACAATTTTGTAAGATTAAAAGCTAAAAATAACAACTAATATCATTTGTTATTTTTGAAAATATTAGTGTAGTTAATTTTGCTTAATCAATTGTGTAATCCTTGTGATTATAATATAATATATTTAATTAATGTTATTTAAAAAAGAATATATTAAGAAAAGAATATAAGAAAAAACAATATATAAAAAGGAAGTGATTAATTTAGTGAGTATAGTACTTTTAGTACTAAAGTACTTTGCAAGCTAAAGATAATATATGAAGATTGTAGATGTGATAAATCAAATAAATAAAATAGGTGAAGAAACAAAAGATAAAACTGCTCCTTTTCAAGTATTAAAAACATTCAAAAGTGGTCGATCTGAGGCCGGAGTATTTATGGTTGAATATGGACCCGCAAATCGTGTAGGTATTTTAAAGGTAACTAAAAGTAATGAAGGAAAGGTGTTTCAGAAAGCCTATGACTTAGCATCAACTAACAATATGCAAAAGTATATTGCCAAACTTATAGCTAGTTATAAAATTCAAGACAAAAACAAAGCTATATTATATGTTAACTTATATGACTTAGCAGGAGATGATATATATAACAGTGAGACATTTTTGGACAAAATTCTAAATGAAGATGAACTTAAAGATAGTATACTATCGTCAATTACTAAATTTTTATTTACTTGGAATAAAGAACATGTAAAAAAATTCATTTCTCCAATGGAAATCATTAAAAATGAACTTTCATATAGATACATGGACGATAAATATGTACAAGCTTTTAAATCAATTGGGGTAGATAAAGACATAAAATGGATATCTTTAGATGGAACTGACGTTATACTCCCTAACCCCTATTATTATTTTAATAATGAAAATGTTTGGGATGATTTAACTGTAACTTGTCTTACTGCATACGCACATGGAGATTTTCAAGGAGATAATATTATTATAACTGAAGATAAACCTGTTATAATTGATTTTTGTGATCTTATAGAAGATTGTAACGTTTTCCATGATCTTCGATATCTTGAGTCTATAACTCTTGGTGATTGTTTAGAAATTGACAAAGAATGTGATAGGGAATTATGGAGTAAAGTTTGTGAGAGTTTAAGTTTTGGAATAACAGATATAGACCTTCCTCAAGGACGTGGCATGAGTCTCATAAGACAGCTTATGTCAAAGCTTAGACAAAACGTAAAATTAATTGTATCTGATAGTCGTAATAGTCTTTACGATCCATCATTTCATTTAGCTGGTACAGCTTCAGGATTAATTAATATGAGAAAATACACAAGCGTTAATAAGAAAAAAGCAGCTTTCATATATACAGCATTTAATCTTAAAATGTTTCTAAAAGATGAAGCTGTTAATATGTATGATCCTAAATTAGATTCCTGTGTAGTATTTAATTGGAAAAATCAGAAATTAGGAAACAAAATTGTTGTTTTAGAGCCTTGCTCTACTACAATAAGCTAGATAATAAAAATGAGCAATAATTGTTTCTTTGATTATTGCTCATTTTTTAATTAATCTACTAAATATCCTCGTAAGCCTCTAAACATTCCACTCTTTTCTCTATATTTGTTTCCGACTTTATTTTTAGAATGTACATCCCTAAAGCTCCAAATAGTGATAAAAAGAAAACCAATGGCCACACTGCGTTAACCCCTAACCCATCCATATATTTACCCATAAGTGATGTGCCAAGAGCCCCTCCTATTGCAAAACTTAATGATGTAATTGCATTAAATCTTGCTCTAAAATTTTGCGGAGTATTATTTGATATATATACTCCAAAATTTGTCGCATTCATAATTTCTCCAATTGTCCATATAAGCGTTGATATAATATATAATGGCATTGAATGGATAAATGTAATCATTCCAAATCCAATTGCATACAGGATTCCTGACATTGCAATTGCACTTAATGGATTCCAATTTCTTATTTTATTTGTTATAAAGATAGTCATAACGAGAACTGTTATAGCATTACAGCTTATAAGGATGCCATAATTTCTCGCTCCACTACCTCCAAAGACATTATCTAACATAATCGGTAGTGAAAAAACGTTCTGAGTATAAGTAAAACTTAAAAATATATTAATAATTAGAAAAATTATAATTTTAGGACGTTTTATTAAAGCTGTAAAAACATTACCATCCTCACATTTTTCTTCATTTCTAATACATTCGTCGTTATTGCAATCTGGCAATGTCTCTTTTATATTTAATACTACTAGAATTACAGCCACAAATGAAGTAACTGCATCACCTATAAATATAAGCGGTATATAATGACTAAATAAAAATCCAGCTACTAGTGGTCCAAGAGCCGCTCCTAAATTAATTCCTAGATATGATATTGAGAAGCCAATCTGCCTTTTTTCGGCAGGCAATACGTCCGCTATAATTGCTGACATAATTGGCCGAACACCTCCATTGAAAAATGAAGATATACAAACAAGCGTTATAATAATATTAGGGCTTTTAGTGAACACGCATAAAAGCAAAAAAAAACCTGCACTAAATTGAAATATAGCATATGATTTTCTGCGTCCAATGTGATCTGCAATTTTTCCTCCAGCGATTGATCCCGGAATTGATGATAATGTAATAAGCATTACTGCAAATCCTGCGCTCTTATAGTCAAATCCCATTTTCTTAACTAAAAATAAAGTTAGAAATGGTAAAACAAAATCCCCAAAACGATTTGTGACTTGTGCTAAAAATAAAATATAAATACTTTTAGGTAATCCTTTATATGTATCAAAACACCTCAGCTTTATCAGTCCTTTCATTAATATTTCTATAATTTTTACATGTATTCTAATATTCTACATTTATATACAATTCCCTTTAATTTCTTTTTTTATATGATTAAGCGTTAAATAAATCCTTTGCTTCCTCTAGTAACTCTTAAATCAAAAATCATCCTAGTTATTTTACATAAAAGTCTATAAATTAACTATAAATTACATCTTATGTTTAAAAATATGTAGTTTATGTAATTATTAGGTTATATTTGTACTAATTATTTTAATGAAATTGGTTGTTATAGATTTATTTTTACTATATAATTGATTTGTGGATTAAATTAAATTATGTATACCTTTACGGTAAAACTATGTTAGGATGATGCGATATGAATTTAGAATTATGTTATGAAAACGTTTTAGTATTTAGGAATCTAGAATTTTTAAATAGTACAGAAGCTTTAAACTTTTTATCCTCAAAACTATATGAAAAAGGTTATATAAAAAAAGAATATCAAATAGCTATTATCGAAAGGGAAGAAAAGTATCCTACCGCTCTACCATCATTAGATATTAAAATAGCTATACCTCATGCAACTCATACTTTAGTAAATAAGGCAGCCTTATCTATAGGCATCCTTAAAAGTCCAGTAGAATTTAGATCTATGGGGGATAATAATATCAAATTAAATGTACAAATTATTATAATGCTAGCTCTAAAAGAACCTCACGGTCACATTGAAATGTTACAAAAAATAGTTAAACTTATTAAAAATCCTAAGGCCTTAAAATCAATTGTTAACGCTCCCTCAATTGAGGAAGTTTTAAATACAATAAAACCATATTTAGTTAATAATAAAAAATTATCATAACCTAGGAGGAATTTAAAATGAAAAAAATATTAGTAGCTTGTGGAACTGGAATAGCAACCTCAACGGTAGTTGCAGTTAAAATCAAAGAAATTTGTGAAAAGGAAGGTATAGATGTAATTATAACTCCCTGTAAACTTACAGATGTTCAGTCAATAGTCCCAGATTATGATTTATTAGTAACAACAGGTACATTTGATGTATCAGAAATAAATGTCCATATAATACCAGCTATATCCCTACTAACCGGTGTGGGTGAAGAAGACACACTTAATCAAATTATAAAAACATTAAAGGAAGAATAATCAAACTATATATACAATAAGCCGTACCCCATTTATTTAGAGGGTACGGCTTATTTAAAAAGCAAACTGCTTTATAAATTTTTTTTAATTTGCGAGCAGCTACCTCTTTCTATAATTTTTGTTGGTATAACTACTTTTTTAGCTATTTCTCTTTCATCTTTTAACTGCTCAATTATTAACTCTACAGCAGTTTCTCCCATAAACTCCATATATATTTTTACTGTAGTTAAGGGAGGTACTATAAACTGTGATGTTATATTATCATTATATGATATTACACTTATATCTTCTGGTATTTGGAGGTTAGCTTCACTTATAGCTCTATAAGCTCCTATTGCCATAGAATCATTAGCTACTATATAAGCCGTTATATCGTTTTTATCTTCTAACGCCTTTTTCATGAGTTCATAACCACTTTGTGGTGTAAATTTACCTATATACAAATTAGTTTTATAATCTATTCCTCTAAGTCGCATTTCTTCTTTATATGTTCTCTCACGCCTATCCACAAAAATATCTTTACCATCATTAACGTATTCTATTCCACTAATAAAGCCAATATTTTTATGTCCGAGCTTCTCTAAATAATTTAATATATTAATAGTTGCATACTTTAAATCACACACTACAGAATCATAACTATCACTTTCAGGTGACGAGTCAACAAATACTATATTCTCTGATACTGTTTTAAGCTTTTCCAGTTCCCTAATCCCAAATTTGCCAATAGCTATAATCCCATCTACTTCTTTTAAACCTATATTAAAAAGCGGTGATAATTTCACCACTTCTATATTTTCACTAGCACATTTTTTCTCTACAGCTAGTCTTATAGATAAATAATATGGATCTAGTACTTCCTCTTTTTCAGTGTACCAATTTGCTATAGCAACCTTAAATGTACTTTTTTTAATGTTTTTATCATTTTTTTTAACATAGTTTAATTCCTCAGCAACTTGAAATATTCTTTGTTTTGTAATATCCGTTACATTTAATTTTTCATCAAAGTTTAATACCCTTGATACAGTAGCAATTGATACTCCAGCGCTGTTTGCTATATCTTTTATTGTTACCATTAATTTCACACTCACTTGCCTTTTCGTTATTTTGACAATACTAAAATCTTATTTCTCTAATTTATGGTTAAAGAGTGAATTATTGTATAATCCACTCTTTAATGACCTTTTGAAATGTTTTAAACCATTTCTCTATAAACTATTAATAAATTTATTAAAAGCTTGTTTTCCCTTAACATCTGTTTTAAATACTCCAGCTTGTTCTAGGACGTTTGAAAATACAATACCTATTTCTTTTTTTAATATTTCATCAACATTTTTTTCATTAATATCTGAATATTTTTGAACAAGCTTTATTGCCCATTCTTTATGTTTTATAAGGTCCTCTTTATTATCTAGTTCCCTAAATATATCTTTATCTTTATTATTTACTAAATAATAACTTAGCTCTTTTATCTCTGTTTTTAATCTTGCTGGTAAAACTGCAAGTCCCATAACCTCGATGAGTCCAATATTTTCTTTCTTTATGTTGTGTAACTCCTTATGAGGATGGAAAATTCCGTCTGGGTACTGAGCTGATGTTCTATTATTTCTTAGAACTAAATCTATCTCGTATGATTCTCCTCGTCTCCTAGCTATAGGTGTTATTGCGTTATGTGGAGTATCACCCGTAAATGCACTTATGGTCACGCTCTCATCAGAATAATTCTTCCACTCTTTCAAAATGTGATCTGCAAGTTTTACAAGTGTTTCCTTATCTTTACCATTTATTCTAACAACACTCATAGGCCACTTAACTCTACCAATTGTTACTCCCTCGTATCCTTTAACATTAAATTCTTCCTCTATAGGTGCCTTTGCCATAGCAAATTCATAGTTTCCACCTTGGAAATGATCATGACTTAATATTGATCCTCCAACTATAGGAAGATCTGCATTAGATCCTACGAAATAGTGTGGATATTGCTCCACAAAATCTAGTAACCTTTTAAATGTTTCCTTGCATATTTTCATTGGCACATGTTCACCATTTAATATTATACAATGTTCATTGTAATAAACATAAGGAGAATATTGTAAAAACCATTTATCTTTATCTAATATAACAGGTATAAGCCTGTGATTTCCTCTAGCTGGATGATTTATTCTACCTGCATAACCCTCATTTTCTTTGCAAAGCAAACAGGAAGGGTAAGCACTTGATTTTAAATTTTTAGCTCTGGCAATTTCTTTTGGATCCTTTTCAGGTTTAGATAAATTAATAGTAATATCTATATCTCCATAACTTGTTGCTACTTTCCATTTTAAATCCTTTTGCACTCTTTCCCATCTTATATAATTTGAACTTATACTTAATTTATAAAAATAATCCGTTGCTTTTCTTGGACTTTCCTTATAAAGCCTTTTAAATTCTTTTATTATTTCTGATGGTCTTCCTATTAAACAAGCCATTATTTTTGTGTCAAATAAATCCCTGGCAATTATGCCATCATCATTTATTACTTTATTGTCGTACGCCCACCTATTTATATTATCCAAAACTTGTTGCACTTCATATTCTTTATCTTCAATATTTTCTTCTTTAATTTCATCTAAAGATAAAGTTTCTAGAAGTCTGTTTTTTGTATATATTAAATCCTCTGGAGTTATTAATTGCTTATTTATTGCATAATAAAGTAACTTTTGGACCTCACTTGAAATGTTTACTGCCATGTTATCATCTCCTAGTAGTTTCATCTTCTTCGAAGCTGCAAGTCATCACCTTCGGTGCTGCTTTCATCATCTGCGAAGCTGTTATAGTTTTCTTGCACCATCACCTATTTGAGCTACATAAAAGACTGCTTCGTATCCTATTTTCTTCTTATATTCTTCCCCAACATTTTTAATGAAATCATCTACAAATTCATCTTTAACTATACTTACTGTGCATCCACCAAAACCAGCTCCTGTCATTCTTGACCCAACTACACCTGGCATTTTCCATGCAATTTCAACTAAAGTATCTAGTTCTATTCCTGTAACTTCATAATCATCTCTTAATGATACATGCGACTTATTCATTAACTCACCAAATAATTTTATATCTTTATCTTCAAGTGCTTTTACAGCTTTTAAAGTTCTTTGATTCTCATAAATAGCATGCTTTGCACGTCTTGCACAAACTTCATTTTTTATAAGATGTCTGTTTTTTTCAAATACATCTTCATTTATTTCACAAAGAGCATTGATTTTAAGTTCGCTTTGTAAATCTTTAAGAGCAGTTTCACATTCTGATCTTCTTTCATTATATTTAGAATCAGCAAGACCTCTTCTTTTATTCGTGTTTGATATTACTATAGATGCTCCATCAAGTTTTATGCTTGAATATTGATATTTTAATGTATTTGTATCTAATAATATTGCTTTGTCTTTTTTACCCATACCTATAGCAAATTGATCCATAATACCACAATTTACACCTACATATTCATTTTCTGCCTTTTGACTATACTTAACGATATCTATCATACTAAGGTCAAAATTATATAAATCCTTTAAAACAACACCTGTGACTACCTCAATAGATGCTGAAGAAGATAATCCTGCACCATTTGGTATATTCCCGTAAAATAATATATCAAATCCACTATCTATTTTCATACCGTTATTTTCAAAAACCCAAATTACTCCCTTAGGATAATTTGCCCAATCGTGCTCTTTGTTATACTTCATGTCATCTATGTTTATTTCCATTATTCCTAATTCTTCAAAATTCTCCGAATAAAATCTTATCTTTTTATCAGTTCGCTTTTTAATTAATGCATAAGTACCAAAAGTTATTGCACATGGAAAAACATTACCACCGTTATAATCTGTGTGCTCTCCTATTAAATTCACTCTACCTGGAGCGAAAAAAACCTTTTCAGCCTCGCTTTTATAAACCCTCTTAAACATATCTTTTAATTTATTAATCATAATTGAATTCCTCCCTATAATAAATAGTTTTCGTGTTTCTCTATATGTATAGGTTATCATTGTTTTAGTAAAATTTCAATAGTTTTAGTAAAATAATTATTTTTTATTATATTTGTATTTGATTTCATTCAAAAAAATCACCCCATTGAATGGAATCAACTATTTTTCAGTTGATTCCATTCAATAGGATGAAGTTATATATAAATATAATCTTATGCTTTAATTTTAATCTATTTTGTTATTATTGTACCCGCTACTTCTCTTATTGCATCCTTAGCTTTTTCAAGGGATGTTATAATTGCTTTTCTCCCCTCTTTTGCTTCGACGAATATAAGAGCAGCTTTTATTTTTGGAAGCATGGAACCAGGAGCAAATTGTCCTTCTTTCATATAAGTTTTAGCTTCTTCTACTGTTATTTTTGAAAGGTTCTTTTGATTTGGTTTGCCAAAGTTAATAGCAACTTGCTCGACTGCTGTAAGCACAACAAGAAGATCAGCATTTATTAATTCCGCTATTTTACAAGAAGCAAAATCTTTGTCTATTACAGCTGGTACTCCTTTAAGGTTACCATTACCTGTGTCAATTACAGGTATACCTCCTCCACCAACAGTTATAACAATATGTCCAGCATCAACTAATGTTTTAATAATAGGTTTTTCAACTATATCAATTGGTAATGGAGATGCCACAACTCGTCTCCAACCTCTATTAGAATCTTCCTTCATTGTATATCCTTTTTCAGTCATTAATTTATTAGCCTGCTCCTGTGTAAAGAAAGAACCTACTGGTTTAGTTGGGTTCTTAAATCCCGGGTCGTTTGCATCTACTATTACTTGAGTAATTACGGTAGCAACTTCTTTATTTATTCCTCTTTTTCTCATCTCTGCCCTAATACTTTGTTGTAAATGGTAGCCTATATATCCTTGACTCATAGCACCGCATTCAGGGAATGGCATTACTGGACTATTTGCATTTATAGAAGCTGCGGCTTCATAAGTAGCTACAAGTTGACCTACTTGAGGTCCATTACCATGAGCAATAATAACCTCATGGCCTTCTTCAATTAAATCTACAATAGTCTCTGAAGTTTGTTTTGCTGTTATTAACTGCGCTTCTGCTGTAGTATCTTTCGGATTTGCTTGAAGGGCATTCCCCCCAAGTGCAATTACTATTCTTGACATATTAATTTCTCCTTTCATACCTAATCTAAAATATACTATTTTCATAAAAAATCATTTCAGATTAGATTATTTATCAAACTTTCTTAAATAAGCAGATAACTCTTTTAATCCATTTTTTAATATTTCTGTATGTGTACAGTAACCTAATCTAGCATGTCCCGGAACATCAAAACGATTGCCAGGTACTAAAAGGACCCCTTTTTCTTTTAGAATATCTATACAAAATTGCTCAACATCAATCGGTATATCTAATTTAATAAATGATGTAGAAACATATTTCGGAAATACTAATGAAACACGTGGCTCATTTTTAACCCATTCCTTAACAATCTCTAAATTCGTATGAACAATTTTTTTATTTCTATCGTAGACCAATTCTTTATTTTTTAATATATGAACAGCTAAATAATCATCAAAAACGCCCGCACAAATCATAGTATAGTCACGATATTTTCTAAATGAATCTGCGAGTTCTGTATTGCTAGCAATCCAACCAACACGTATTCCTGGAACCGAATATGTTTTTGATAAGCTGTTAGTCGAAATTCCTTTATCG
The DNA here is from genome assembly GCF_026650985.1 of Clostridium estertheticum. GTDB lineage: Bacteria > Bacillota > Clostridia > Clostridiales > Clostridiaceae > Clostridium_AD > Clostridium_AD estertheticum_C. Next base: position 103,521 of record NZ_CP086239.1, on the reverse strand, counting down.
TATAAGTCTACTATTGAAGAAACGATAATTGATGAGTCCAAAGGTTTATATACTTCATCAACTAAAATATAAGCACCAACATTACTCGCAATTTTTACTATTTCTTTAAGAAAGTCATCATCAAATATAGTTCCAGTAGGATTGTTTGCATTATTCAAACAAATTAATTTTGTATTTGGACGTACTAATTTTTTTAGTTCATTAAGCTTTGGCAACCAATCATTTTCTTCATAAATTTCCCAAAATTCTACTTCGGCACCAAAAGACTTTGGAATATCATATAATTGTTGATAACTAGGATGCATCGAAATTACATGATCACCGGGCTCAATTAATGAGTATACTGCTAAAAGATTTGCACCAGTTGCTCCATTTGTTTGTAGAATATTTTCAGGTGGAACATTTTTATATAGTTTACTAACTTCTTTTTTAAACCCTGGAGAACCCTCTATCCATCCATAGTTCATTTTTGTTTTTAATAGTCCATTAAAAAATTCCTTTGTAGTTGTACCATCTATAGATATTATTTCTTCTAATGAAAATGATGCAATCGAACTTCCTGCTATATCATAAATAGCATCATTTTCCCAAACATTTAACCATTCTTCAACGCCAAAACTTGCAATGTTCATATTAAATCATCTCCTTCAATAATTTAAATAGCAACTTTTCCTGTAGCTAATTGATAAATGATATATATTGATCCTATAACAATTAAAGCAGTTAATATAGCTTGTCTCTTTGTTAGCCATTCCTTTTCACCGTTTTCTTTTCTAGCCATGGCAAAAAACACAATTCCAGGAATATAAGCTATAAGGCATAGTAAAGTATAGTTTAGTCCTGAAACTACTATTGCCCATATTTCAAAAATCACAGTAATTAACCCTACTATTATTTGTTTTATTTGTCCTTTTTCATGTCTGTTTAGATAAGATATTTTAAATTGGTACAATCCAACAAATAAGTAACATACGAGTATTGCAGCGGTACAAAGAGAATAAGCAAATTGGTATGCCTTATCTGTAAATAAGAAAGTAAAAATAAACAATTGAGTTAATGCCGCTGTGATAATTAAAGAAAAAGTTGGTGCACCAGCCTTATTTACTTTACCAAATACTTTTGGTAATAACTTTGAACGAGCCATTAAAAGAGTTGTTTCAGATGGTAGCATCGTCCAAGATAACCATGCACCTGAAATCGAGATTATTAAACCTACGTTTATAAATGCAGCTCCCCAAGGTCCAACAATATCTTTTAAGATATAAGCCATTGAAGGAGTAGCTAATTTCGCTAACTGATCTTTACTCATAACACCATAAGGAATCATTGAAGCAAGAATATAAATAGTTAATAACCCTATTAACCCAAGAATAGTTGCTCTTCCAGCTTCAGATTTTTTATTAGCACGAGAAGATAACATAGAAGCTCCCTCTATACCAACAAAAACCCACATCATTACCATCATACAACTTTTAACTTGTGAGAATATATCTGACAACTTAAAATTAGTAGATATGTTACCCCAAAAATGATTTGTGAATAAATCCACCTTAAAAGCTACAATACCTATTACTATGAATAAAAAGATAGGTATTAATTTAAATATGGTAACTACTGTATTTATAACAGCAGCTTCCTCAACGCCTCTATTAACTATGTAGGTAAGTATCCACATAATAATACTTGCACCAATAATTGAGGCAACATTTTGACCATTTCCAAAGACAGGGAAGAAATATGAAAGTGTACTCATAAGCATTGTAGCAAATGCTACATTACCAAGCCATGCGGATAACCAATACCCCCATCCACTAATGAACCCTCCAAATTTCCCAAAACCATCTTCTGCATAGCTGAATATACCATTCAATTCAGGTTTTTTTAATAATAAATTGTTAAAAGATAATGATAACATTAAGATACCAAAGCCAACAATTATCCATGCAATAATTGCAGGTCCTGCAGCAGCACCTGATGCTAAATCACCTGATATATTAAATATGCCAGCACCTATTGAGGAAGTAATAACTAGTGCTGTTAGTGAAAATACGCCTAGTTTTTTAGATTTATCAGCCATTTTATAATCTCCTTCTAACCTGCTAGTAATATTGGAATTTGGCGAGAGTAATAATATTACCCTCACCAAAGTTTATAATTGTAAATTATTTTAGGCTAGTTTCCAAGTGTAGCAACCATAACAGCTTTTATTGTATGCATCCTATTTTCTGCTTCATCAAATACAATAGAATGTTTACTTTCAAATACTTCATCCGTAACTTCTAAGCCTTCAAGACCATATTTTTCAAATATTTCTTTTCCTACGATAGTCTTTAAGTCATGGAATGCTGGTAGACAATGCATAAATTTAACATTCTTATTGCCTGTCTTATTAAGCATTTCCATATTAACTTGGTATGGTCTTAATAATTTTATTCTTGATGCCCAAACTTCATCTGCTTCACCCATGGAAACCCATACATCTGTGTATATTACATCTGCATTTTTAACTCCTGTATCCACATTATCTGTAATAGTTATTTTTGCTCCTGTAACTTTCGCAATTTCATTACATTTTTGAACTAATGCTGTTTCTGGGAATAAGCTCTTAGGTGACACGATTCTAAAGTCCATACCCATTTTAGCAGCACCTATCATCAATGCATTCGCCATATTGTTTCTTCCGTCACCAGCATATACAAATGAAATGTCACTTAATGGTTTGTCAAAGTGTTCTTTTATAGTTAAAAAATCTGCAAGAATTTGTGTTGGATGATCCTCCGTTGTTAAACCGTTCCATACAGGTACTCCTGCATATTTAGCTAAATCTTCAACAACTTCTTGACCATATCCTCTATATTCTATTCCATCATACATTCTTCCAAGAACTCTCGCTGTATCTGCTACAGACTCTTTCTTACCAATTTGAGTTCCTGTAGGTCCAAGGTAAGTTACATGTGCTCCTTGGTCAAGTGCTCCTACTTCAAAAGCACATCTTGTTCTTGTAGAACTCTTTTCAAATATTAGAGCGATATTTTTACCTTTTAAGTTCTGCTGTTCTGTACCTGCATACTTAGCTTTTTTTAAATCCGCAGCTAAATCTAAAAAGTAGTTTATTTCCTTTGGAGTAAAGTCCATCAAAGTTAAAAAGTTTCTGTTTCTTAAGTTAAACATAATAATTCCTCCTAATATTTTTATTTATATTTTATAATTGTTATTATAAGTTATCTCTATTTAGTGGCATGCTCATACATCTAGGACCGCCTCGTCCTCTTGATAATTCAGCACTTGGCATTGTTATAACTGTTATACCACGTTTTGATAAAATTTCATTTGTAATATAATTTCGTTCATAAGTTATAACCTTTCCTGGTGCAATAGCTAGAGTGTTTGATCCATCATTCCATTGTTCTCTTGCCGCTACAATAGAGTCACCACCACCGCATCTTATCAATTCAACTGAAGGTACCTTTAATGCAGATTTTAATACATTTTGTAATATATCTTTTTCTTGTTTAATATTTATTTCCCCATTAAGACCTTTTGTAATTTCAAAAACATTAAGTGGTCCTTCTATCTCTGGGTGTATTGTAAATTTATCATAATCAACCATAGTAAATACAGTATCAAGATGCATAAATGCTCTGCTAGATGGAATTTCTAATACTAATACTTTTTCAAAAGAAGTATGTTTTGCAAACAAATTTCTTGCTACCACTTCTATAGCCTCAGGTGAAGTTCTTTGACTACATCCTATTGCAAGAGTTGTAGCAGATAATACAAGTTCGTCCCCACCTTCTATATTATTAGGAAGAGTCCTATCATACCAAAGTGGTACTTCCTGCGCTTTAAAGGATTTATGATATTTATGAATAAATTCTAGAAACAACGTCTCACGTCTCCTAGCTTCAGTTTGCATAGTATTTATAGTAATACCATTTCCAATTGAAGCACCTGGATCGCGAGTAAAGTAAAGATTAGGCATAGGATCTAAATAGAATGGATAGTTATTTCCTATTAATCCTCTTAGTGAATGCATTTCTTTAACATCTACATCATTTTTTCTAACTCCAGCCATAAGTATATCAATCATTTCGCTTGTTGGCTTTGACATTAAATAAGCATAAAGAGATTTATATATTTCTTTATTACTAATGTGGCTTTCTTGTAAAAACTGCTGTAAAAATGTCTTTTTTACTTTATCATCTTCCAAAGCCTCTGTAACAAGTTCTTCTAAATAAAGAACCTCTACATCGTTTTCTTTTAAAAGCTTTGCAAATATATCGTGCTCTTTTCTCGCTACCTCTAAATAAGGAATATCATCAAAAAGCAATCTTTCAAGAAGTTCTGGTGTTAAATTTTCTATTTCTCTACCTGGTCTATGTAACATTACTTTATTAAGTTTTCCTATTTCCGAAGTTACATTTATAAATGAATCCATGATATTTCATCTCCCCATCATTTCTTTTGCTGCCCTCATTATAAAGTCTTTTATTTCATAAAGAAAACTCCTTATTATACTATTATTCTACATATTTAGCATCTATTAAGTTTCTCGCTTATTTATAACTCCATTTATATCTTAAGCTCTATTTTGCGCTATAATTATATATACATTACCACTTGCAAATTTCAGACAACTGATTGATTGTATATATATTCACAATGTTCTAATTTATAATGTATAACACAAAAATTATAGCATAAACATACATAAAAGTTTTTTTTGGTTCTTTATACGCATAATTGCATAATAATGCTAAAGTTAAAGTTATATGCCTTATATACTATTAATTATAGTGCTTATATTTATTCACTTTTACTTGTTTTTCCCAATAATAATTATTGAAATCGTTGCCAAAATTAATATTATTAACAGTTTGTTCATAATGTTCGAACCCTAAAATCAGAAAATAGATTTAAAATAAAAAAATAATTTCTGTATTATACAGAAATTATTTTTTTGCTTTGTAATAACTTATTTTTCACCAATTAAAAAACATTAGTATTTTTTATCTTTTTAGAGAAGTATTTAAACGAAATATATAATATAATAATTGTTGGAACTCCTGTAATAACAGCTATTTTTTCTGTTGGATCAAATATCATAGCAATTACGATTATACCATATAATATAAGCGCTAAAATTGGAGTTACTGGATAAAATGGAGTTCTATATTTTAAATCCTCAACCTTATGCCCTTCTGATATATAACGTTTTCGAAATCTCATTTGGCATATACAATCTATTGAATAAATGAATATATCAATACTAGCGAGAAGAGAGATTAAGAAAAGATAAACTGTATCCGCTGCTATAAAACTGGAAACGATCGCAAATGATGCGAACGCAATAGAAATAGCAAGTGAATATATTGGAACTTTATTTTTATTTAGTTTTGCTAATAATTTTGGTGCTTGTTTATGCTTTGCAAGAGACCATAATGTCCTTGTACTTGCATATAAAAAACCATTTGCTGACGAGAGTGCTGATGTAACAACAATTATATTCACTAAAAGTGCAGCTGAACTTATTCCAGCACTTTTAAACATATAAGCAAAGGGACTACCTGCAAGGTTTGCTTCTCTCCAAGGAAGAACACACCCAATTAAAATAACACATACCACATAAATTAAGGTTATAGAAATTACATATCCTTTTATGGCTTTTGGCATTTCAAATCCAGGGTTTTTACTCTCACCTGCTGCAGTTGCAATAAGGTCTGACCCACCAAATGCAAATATAGCAGATAACATACATACAACAATGGCTTTAAACCCATTAGGAAATGCTCCTCCATCATTTACAAAATTAGTGAACCCAATACATTTTCCTCCAATAACACCTGTCATAATTCCAATTCCTACAATAACAAAGAGCGCTACAGCGATAATCTTAACACTTGCAAACCAAAATTCTGTTTCACCATAATTACGAGCTGGAAGTACATTAAGTAAAATTAATAAGATAGTAAAGGCAACAATCCAAACTAGTGAATTTACAGTAGGAAATATATTTTTCATTATAATTGCCGAAGCGACTAATTGAGCTGTAACTGTTACCGCACAACTTATCCACTTCATCCAACCAGACGTAAATCCTATTGCTGGGCTAATAAATTCTGTTGCATAAGCTTGCACATTACCTGAAACTGGCATTGCCACTGTTAGTTCTCCAAGACATGACATCATTAGATACATAATTAATGCACCAATCAAATATGCAACCACCGCGCCACCAGGTCCCGCATTGTGTATAACATAACCTGAGGCTAGAAATATGCCTGTACCTATAGTTGAGCCAAGTGTGTACATTTGAATATGTCTACTTGATAAACTACGCTCAAGTCCTTTAGATTTATCAAGTACCTCTTTTATTTCATTGTTATTTGATTCCATTCTACATTCCCCCTTTATTTAATACTTTGGTAAGCATGTAAATTTAAAATCCAACCCTTGTTTCCAAATCAAATATTTTCTTAATTATTTTTTAAAACATACTCAATTACACCATTAATTAGTCTTGGTGTTTGTCTTATTACATCAATCGTAAAGACTCTTTCTGTAAACTTATGTAGATCCTTTCCGTAAGGACCTATATTTATGCTTGGAATATTTAATTGTTTTATAGTTTCAAATGGAATATCATACATGTTTTTCCAAAGTGGCATATTAAATTCTATATGTGGTATGACGTTCTCACTTTCATTCAAGGCTGCATAACTCATATCAGAAATGCCCATGAAATAATTTCTCTTACTATAAGTTTCATAACACACTTCCCTCGCAATACGAACTACCGCATTGCCAATATGTGATACATTATTATCTAATTCTTTAAAATCATTAATTGATATGTGAGGATAATAAGGTGGAGAAAATGCTATAACCACCATTGGTGTTTTATCTGCAATATATTCTAATGTTTTACCGATTAGAGCCATATTACTCTCGGGCATACCAATGATGTTATTTTTTATATCTATTTTTAATTTATCAATAGTTAAATTATAATCTAAGAGAAATTTTTCTCCAGATTGTTCAATGGCATCATTATATATTTGTGAAAAGGTTTTAACATTTGTCTTCCAAGGAAGTTTATGTTCATCTTCATTTTTCTTATTTAGGTAATTACTGTAGCTTTTATTCATTTTGCATATAACGTTTTCAAATGTTTGTTTAGAAATTTCAAGTAATTGCTCAAGTATTATCTTTGGCGTTCGCTTAAGGGTTAAGACACTAAAATATCCACCTGCCGAATCTGGTATAGACGCATCATAACATTTTTTCCCATCTCTAAAATAGTTCCAGGAAGGTGGCGGTGATACTTCATTCTCTACAACATCTGAGAAGTCCGAATTAAGTTCCGTTTCACTTGCAATTTGCGATAATAAAAGGAGCGGGTTAAATCCTTGAAAAATGTCACCAATATGAGTTTTTTTACCCCTTACATACACAACAGGCATTAATTTTCCAACAGAACCTGTATAAAACACACCTTCATTATTTTCCGTTTTCTGGTGTGGCTCTGAATCAATTAAAATAGTATATTCCAAATCAAATTTATTCTTGATTTTTTCAAGTAACTCTGCACTACTCCTCATTCCGAGTGATAATGATTCCTCATCAGCAACCGATATAAACAGAATATTCCCATTAAAATTTTGCTGTTTTGAAAATTCTTCAATAATTGACAACTGAATTGCAATACCTGCTTTCATGTCTGCAGCTCCTCTTGCAAAAATCCATTCTCCACTTATTAAATCCTCTTCAACATCTTTTGCTAATTCAACATTTTTCAGCATTTCTCTAAGTAATGCAGGTTGATAAGCATAAGGTTTTAGAGTTTGATAATCATAAGCATCTACAACATCATGATGGTTAAGAAGAATAACTGTTTTTCTCCCAACTCCTTTAACTAACCCCCATACGACTGCTCGTTCTAATGAATCATTCTTAAGTGGATAACTTCCTAAGTTATTTGTATTACTTTTAAAATAATCTAATTTTTGTAACCAATCATATAGATATTTTTCAACATCTTTCTCTAGTGACGTTCCTGTATCACTTTGTATTGAAATTAGTTCTTCTAAAGTGTCTTTTATTTTTTTTTCAGAATCTTCCATTAGAACACTCATCACGAATAACACCTCCATATATAATAATAAATTCAGAAGGAGATTTAGATTCCCTCTGAATTTATTTTTGTTATAACATATTATTTATACTTATAAAAATGGATACTTTCCTTCTGAAATGTTACTACACAGAAATTTTACCCATAGCTGCTGCTATTATCATAATAATAGCCACTATAATAATAACTACCATAGCCAACTTTTCTCTATACGTAATTGATTCATTTTTTTCTTTTTTAGCTTTTAAATAAAAACCTATACCTACTGCATAAATTACAACAGCTAAACCTAAATATCCAATTCCTACTGCATAGATAACATAAATTGAATAAATACCTGCAATTATTGATATAATTTTTTCTTTAATATGTCCGCCTTCTTTATTATATACTTTATATGCAAACATAGATGATAATAAGTATGGTATTAATATATTAGTTGTACACATATGAGTTGCTATATAGTAAGCCTTTTGTAGTGCTGGTGATAACATAGCTAAAAGCCCTATTTGTGTTGCAAGCATTGAAAATAAAAGAGCATTTGTAGGTACATTTTTACTATTATTCTTTTTAAACCATTTAGGCATTAGCCCATCTTGTTCTGCTGGAACATACAATATTTCTGTGGTTAACAAAAGCCAGCAAAGGAGTGCTCCTATAAGTGAAATTAAAATTCCAACTTTAACTATCATAGCCCCCGCGCTTCCTAAAGCTGTTTGTGCCAAAACAGCCGCTAATGGCGTTTGTGCTGCAACTAAAGCTTTAGCTGGCAAAATACCCATTGATAATATAGATATTGATACATAAAGTGTTGCCGTTATAGCAAGTGAAATTATTGTTCCTTTACCAACTAGTATTTGTGATTCTGCTCTTTGGGATAAGACTACTAGACCTTCAACACCCACAAAACACCATAAAATTGTCCCCATTGCTCCGCTTATCTGTTTTCCTAAATTAACACTGTCTCCACTTGATGCTAAAACAGTCTGCCAATTATCAACATTAAATATACCTAGCTTAAAAGCTGAAAAACCAAATATAATTACTAAGATTAGTGGTATTACTTTTCCAATTGTAACTACTAAATTCAGGATACCCGCTTGCCTTATACCCCTCCTTATTACAAAATAGTATGACCACAAAAGGATAGATGCAAATATGAATGATAAAATAGGAGGCATGGAATATCCTTCTCCTATTAAACTATTTATAGTCTTAAAAATTAAAATAACAAATGCAATATTCCCAAGGAAAGAACTTGTAAAGTAACCCCAAGCTGAGTTAAACCCTACAAAGTCACCATATCCTTCTTTTGCATATGAATAAATTCCTCCTTTTAATTCCGGTTTTTTATTTGAAAGTAAGTAAAATACCAACCCTAGCATAACTACGCCGAAAACCCCAATACCCCATGAAATAAGGACTGCCATTGGATTTGTTGTTGATATTAGGTCCGTTGGGCTATTAAAAATACCTGATGCAATCATAGTACCAATGCCTAAAGCTACAAGTAGCCCAAGACCTAATTTTTTATTATCTTCTTCCATTATAAAAAACTCCCCCTTAATATTCGTTTATTCTACTTTATTTTACTAAATCTCTTACATCACCTATTATAGCTCTTGGAACTGGTAAATCAAGCATTGTTTTTAGTCCTGGCTCTGAATTCATTACAAGTGGAATCATATTAACACATATAGCAATCGTAGCAATGCCTCCTGGTATCTCTGGTTTTATTTGGAGATTCAAGTTTGGAACTCCCTTGATTGTAATATAATCTCCAGTATCAACATTTTCAAGTTCTGGTCTTATCTGCTGAGGATGCTCCATTGTAGCAAATACTTTATCTCCTAAACTTGCATATCCCAATTGGCTACATCCAGCAACTTCTCCAACTTCCACCGAAACAATATCCGTGCTGCGTGGTACAGTTGTAACAATTGGTGATTTTTCTTGTCTAATATTATTGAACTTGATATTAAACGCTTCTTCAAACATTCCAAAAGATTGCATAAATCCAACGTGTCCATCTACTGTATTGTCTTTAACTCCTTGTATAAATTGTTCTGGTTTTAATCCAATACCTTGCTCAACCATAACTGCTTTACCAAAACAAGCTAAATCATTTACTCTAGTAGCCTTTATGCTATCAACCGTATCAGAAACTCCTGTAAGCATTATAGCAACTAAATCCATTATAAATCCAGGATTTACTCCAGTTCCTAATATTGAGATATTATTTTCTTTAGCTATTCTATCCATATCATCTGATAATTTTGGATCCATTGCTCTTGGGTATGACATTTCTTCAGCTGTTGTTACGATATCCATACCAGCTTCTGCTGCCATTTTTATTAATGGAAATACAACTTTTGTAAAGGACGCTGTTGCCATAAGACAAACATCTGCAAAACTCTTCTTTATAACATCCATAGAATTTCTAGTAACAGTGCAAGAATTATCTTCATTTGCTTTTACACCTAACACTTCATATAGTTTTTTGCCAACCTTATTGGGATCCATATCAATAGCTCCCACGATAGTAAATCCTTTTTTGCTAAGTACCATTTTAGCAATACCGCTTCCCATTGAACCTAATCCCCAAACAACAACTCTTATTTTATTTTTCATAATATGTTCCTCCTTAAAATTTTAATATTTAATTTCATATAATGCAAACTAATTTTTAATTATTATAATACTTTTCAACATAAGGGGAAGTCATTGCCTTAAGTAAACATCCATAATCTATTTTAAACTCTACTATACTTCCCACTATTAATTGCTTTTTACTATCAGTAACATCTAAAATCAGATGATCACTACTTGCACCAAAAATACTTATGTCATTGTCCAAAGGAGTTATCCCTTCTACTCTTATATCTTGTCTTCCTAATGCTATAATGGCTCTTTTTCTTATTCCTTTGTCTTCAAAAGAAGGAATATATCCAAACGCATCCATACCTATAGTGCCTGTTGGCACAGTTGGTTTGCTCTTTATTTCAACTATTTCACCACTGAGTATAAAAGCATCATCATAGCAATTAGGCACTGGTTTCCCAAAAGAAGTTTCTCTACCAAGAACTATTGCTTCTCCAATTCGAAGCTGATTAATTTCTTTTGGCATATTATCATTAATAACCATATATAAACTACTAGAATTTCCTCCTGAAATTACAGGTAATTTTAAATCAAATGTTTTTTCTATCTCAAGTTTTAATTTTATAAGCTTGCCTAAATTTTCACTATCTGGAATTACTCCACCGTAACAAGTAACATTGGTTCCAAGGCCTATTAACTTAATATTATCTAATTTTACTATTTTACTGACAAGGGAAACTACATCATTAATTAATACTCCTTCTCTTAAGTCTCCCAAATCTACCATTAATATAATACTATGGATTTTATTTAATTTATTTGAAGCTTTTGCTAGCTGCTCTATTGTATCTATTTCTGAATTTAAGCTACAATCACTATACTTAACAACCTCATAGGCTTCGCTTATCATTGGAATTCTAAGCAACATTTTTTTACAATTCAAATCATTTAATTTTTTTAAATTTAATATTCTAGAATCTGCAACCATAGCTACTCCAGCTTCGAGTATAGCTTCTACAATAGGCTTTTTAGCACAATATACTTTAGTAACCGCGGCAACATCTATATGCTTTTTATTACACATCGCTAGTATTGTTTTTACATTATGAGTCAATTTTTTAAGATCCACTTCCATACAAGGATATTTTTTTCCCATATAGATACTCTCCTTATTTCGAACTTTTGCAAATAATAATAACTAACAATCCAAAGATATATCTTTTGTTATCCCTAGACTTTGAATTAACAAGGCTTTTGCTACTTCTTTGTTTTCTCTACTTAAAACTCCTGCGCAGGCCATAATATAGTTTTTGTCGATTAGTACTTTAGCACCTTTTTTAGGTAACATTGTAACTTCATCCTTTAAGTACCTTATTTTCAAAAGCAAATCTTCTCCCTTTGGAAGCCTTGTAAGTGCACCACCGGTACCTATTATATATTTAACCTCAGATAAATCCTTACCATAGGCTACAAACCCACTGTCACCATCATATTTTCTTTTTATAAATCCTACATGCCTATCTATTGCAACAGCTATAGCTTTCTTTGTTAGCAATCTACTTGCAAATACATCCTCCTTATCTTTTGGTATAGGTTTTATATGCTCTTTTATATATTCAGTGCTAAATTCACCTAAGTCCCTATCATCAAGTAAATCGATTACATTTTTACTGTTAATAAAAACTCCAAGATCTCCTTCTACAGTTCTTTTAGCCTTTGGTTCAGGATTTATTAGCATATCTAAAACTACGCTACTTCCCTCTGTAACAGAATGCACATCGGTAGTAGCACCCCCTACATCAAGAACTACTAAGTCTCCTATTATGTCATACAAAAGTTTTGAACTTTCCATAACTGCTCCTGGTGTTGGCATTATGCTTCCATTTACCATTTCTTTTATTTTACTCATTCCAGGTGCCTTAACAATATTTTTTTCAAAGGCTTCTTGTATTATTTTTCTTGCAGGTTCCACATTTAAAATATCTACACTTGGATATACATTATCTATTAGATAAATTTCTTGCCCTTCAAATATTTCTTTTATTTCTTCTCTATTTTCGCTGTTTCCACAGTAAACAATAGGAATACTAAATTTTTCGGCACTTATAAGTTCTGCATTATAAAGAGCTGTTTCCCTCTCACCATAATCCGTGCCTCCAGCAATCATTATCATATTAGGATTTATATCATGTATCCTCTTTAAATCACTCTTTCTCATTTTTCCAGCAGTAACCATTTTTATTATGCCACCAGCGCCAAGAGCTGCTTCCCTTGCCGCCTTAACGGTCATGTGCTCCATGAGACCATGAACAGTTACTCTAAGCCCACCTGCAGCACTAGAGGTTGCTAACATCTTTTTCCATGTGATTGGTTCATGTATTTGATTTTCAATATCTTTAACTGCATTTTTTAATCCTATAGTTACATCACCGTCCGTTACTGTAGTACAGCTGTTGCCTTGAAAAGGTATATCTACAAAAACATGACCTGCCTCATCGTAACATACGTTAAATGCTGTAACCAAGGTGGTGGTACTACCTATTTCAGCAACTAGATAATCTACCTTCACAAGCAATCACACTCCTTTTACTCTTCCTCTTCTTCATTATCAGGAAGGCCCATTAACCTTTTAATTATGAATGATGCTACGGAGGTACCATTTGATCCACGTCCAAAACCAACATCCATGCCGTTTGCTTTAGCTATTTCATCAGTTACTTGTGTTCCACCGGAAACAAGTATAATCTTATCTCTTACTCCTTTTTCTATACAAAGATCACTAAGTTTTTTCATGTTTTTTGTATGAACATCGTTATGACTAATTATTGTACTACAGAGTATAGCTTGAGCTTTTGATTCTATAGCTGCATCTACAAGTTTTTCTATTGGACATGAAGTCCCGAGAAAAATTGCTTCTATGCCAAATTTTTCAACTCCACCATGTTTAATATCAATAACTTCACGAACTCCAACTGAATGTTCATCTTCCCCAACAGTTGCTGCAACAACTTTTATTGGATGCTGCTTTACATAATCTTTCATTTGTTGATCTGATAGTGATTTTCTTCTCTTTGGAAGAACTAACTCATCACGTTTTATAGGTGTAAAATCACATACTCCTTTTATTTCAACTAGAGTTCCTTCAGCCTTTTGTAATACTTGTTTATGAACAATTTCTACATTTTTCAAATTCATTCTTTTTCCCATTTCAAGGGCTGCCGCCTCACTAATCTGTTCATTTTCCGGTATACATAAAGTTATTTTTACATACCCATCTTTTGCCCATTGAACCTCAGGAACCACCGTCCCATCTTCTTTAACTTTTTCCATTCTCTTAAATACATTATCATTATCATCTAGTTCATCGATGTATATAATTTTGGAATGATTACACAATGTACATTCTTCAATAGCTTCACAAGGTTTTTTATACTCTTTTGGAACATTATTGTATCCAAAATGACCACAAACCGGTGCAAAATAATCTGATTCTCTCTTAACTATTGTCCCAACTGCATCTCCACCTAAAATCTTTCTTGCGATACCGTCATCATTTCTTTCTGGGTATTGACCTGAGTCAATAAAAAATCCAGAATCTACAGCTTTAAAGTATCCACCAACCTCTAATATTTCCTCAAAGAACAAAACAGCTCTTTCTTGAATTTCTCTTGCCTTTTCTGGTAAATATCCTGTTTTCTTAAGCTCTATCATGTCCATTAATCCATCCATACCTATAAATGCCTGTTTAGCTGTATTAATAGCATGAATATTATTATAATGCCAAGGAACATTACGTCCTTCATCAGGAGTTATTGTACTTTGAATATCTGCTGATGTTAACTCAGATATTAAAAGATTCAAAGTATGTCCTACTGTAGCCTCTCTTTCACAAGATTCTATATATTTAGTATTCATTTGAGCTCTCATCTTATATTTTTTGAAAAACTCCCTTAGAGCAACTGCATAAGGCAAGTCATATCTCATACAAGGGGCTGGTGCTGATGTTGGAGGTACTGTTGATAAAGAAATATTTTCTGGTTTCATTCCAACAAGCTCAGAAAAACAAGAATTTATAGCATGTTGCACCATAAGTTCTGGCATTACCTTATAACCCTTCATAGCTGTTGCATTTGCATTATGCGCACCATCTATTTGAAGCATTCCAGCATGTGCCATGATGCCTTTTGCAACTGCAGCATCAACGAAAGATCTAACCATATTAATATTTCTATAAAGTACATTATATTGTGGATCTTGATGAGCTCCATTAACCCCTTCTTCTGCAAACATAACTGCTACATCAGGACCTGCAACGCCAGATACATAAGAATGAAAATTAATCTTTCTACCCACTTCTTCTTCTATTAAATCTATAGCTTTTCTTGTTGCTCTAATTTCTTTTCTAGTTATTGGTACCCCACCAAATCCTTCAGGACTTCCTTCGAGTAACCCATCAAAATGACTTTGTCCCATTGTCCTAATAACCATTAAATGATCCGCACCGTGCCATGCTGCCATTCTCATTCTTCTTATATCATCTTCAAATCTTCCTGAAGCAATTTCTGTGGTAATAGTTGCTCTTGGTTGTGGATCTATATTTCCAAAACTCCTTGCTGCTGGAAGAGGTTGACTCTTCTTTAAAGGTGCTGATATTTCATGATATGTGAATTCACCAACCTTTCCAGTTTCATTTTTTTCTCTCCAATGCCAGCCTCTCCATTTAGGCTCATACTTATCTAGATCCTTTAATATTTCTTCCACATTAAGTTTTGTATTTTCCTCTAGCTTTTCCTGCATTAGTTGTCACTTCCTTTCATTTTTTCAGATACGACATCCCAGCCTATTCCTTTAGAAAGTTCCACTCCTGCTTTAATATAATCTATATTTTTAAACTTTGCATAAGTTAAAATCACATTTCCTATACCCTTGCCAAGTAAGTTCCATTTAGTTCCATAAGATATTATGGGCTGAGCTTGTAAACTAGAAAAACCCATTCTAAGTACTACAGACCGTTCAATAGCTGGTGACGTATGCGTATATGCTAAATCAACCATAGGTTTTACTACTTGATTTGTAAGGCTCCAAAACCTATCATACAATTGGTCATTTGTTAAATTTTTTAAATGTTCTCTTCTTATTTCGAAATCATCTTCTCTTCTCATAAATTAAATACCCCCTTCCTAACATATTTCAACGTTATGTTGTTTTAATATTTCTACAATTTTTTCTTTGGGCAACTTTGTTTCCAAGGATAAATATTCAATATCAATCTGCTGCGCTTTATTCTCACCTAATTTCTTAATTACATTTTTCATATATGATTCTTTTAACCCTTCCATATCGATATCGGTGACTTTCACCTTTGATGGATGAGATGGGATTACTATATTCTCACCTGGTATTTGCTCCTTTGGATCACCAACATAAACTTTAATTCCATTTTCTTTAGCAAAATTAAGTTGAGGTAATAAATGTTTCCCAGCTCCCGTATATTCAGTCTCTTGAACAACTATGATAGCATCATCACCATATTCCTGAGCAATTGCAAACGCCGCTACTAAGGATACATTTCCCGCTGGCCCTCGCTCGAGTCCTTCAATCTGTGCTAATATTTCAGTCATCCAAAATACATCACCTTGAGTAGTTGTTACGTATCTATCTAAATATCTTAAAGGTCTAGCAGCACTTCTAGGTACATCTGACCTATCAGGATTCGTCATAAATGGAATCCCAAATCCTGTATGCCCCGTAGTAAACGATTTCTTATTGAAGTCTATATCAGATGCCATATGAAGACCCGAAAGATCAACTGATGCTCCTATTATCTTTGTCTTTGTAGAACCAGCTCTAATAAGCCCTCTTGCCGTACCAGTAACATTGCCACCACCTGCATGAGTTATAATAACAGCATCCGGTTCTTTCCCTAATTTTTCTCTGCACTGCTCAGCTATCTCATAACCTAACGTTTCAATTCCTGCTACTCCATAAGATGAATATAATGAAGCATTATAATAACCTGTATCTTCAAGTATTTTTAGGTAAGTATAAAATAATTCAGGACCTACAGAAAGTCTAACAACTTCCGCTCCAAATCCTTCACATTTCCTTCCTTTTTCTAATATCTCTGGTTGCCCTACTTTTCTTGAATCATAACATTCATTTGCTATTATGCATTTAAGCCCTCTTATATTTGCCTGAGATGCAACTGCGGCTCCATAATTACCTGAAGTAGCTGCTCCAACGCCAGTGTATCCTCTCTTCATTGCATCAAATACAGATACACACGCTCTTCTATCTTTAAAACTTCCGGATGGGTTAGCACTTTCATCTTTTACAAATATTCTAGCCGCATGTCCAGTCGTTGACACCTTTCTTGCAAGTTTTGTTATATTTCTTAATTCTAGAAGTGGAGTATTTCCTACTCCAACTTCATTTTGAATTCTTTTAACTTCTTCAAACGAATATTCAACATCACTCATCAAAGCTTCATAATCAAATGAAATCTTGCCAGTTTCATATTTACTATAATCTATCCCTATAGATTTTAGAATTATATCATTCTTTCTAGACATAAGCTTTTCATATTTATTCACAATGTATAACCTCCTATTAAAATAGATTTAAATTCATTATTTTACTGAGATATAATCTCTCTAGCTTGTTTTCCTATATTACTTATTTCTTCAACATACTTACCATATGTGTGGTAATATCCCGGTTCTATTTGAGCGACTATTCCTCTAGCGATTCTACCTACATTAGTTTCAACTTGTATTTCACTTCCTAATTCACAATCATTTAGGCACTTTCCACGTATCCAGCATTTAAGAGGAGTTTTCTTTGTCTCATCTGGAATATTTTTCGCTCTATCTTCTGGTGTTAAAACGATTTCTTCTATCTCGACCCAAGTACCTTTTTTAATCATAATTTTACCTCCCAAAATCAAAATTATTATTAAATCATTTTATTAATATTCTTATTTTAATAGTAGCAATTATCATGCCAAATAGAAACACACGTATTTAAGCCATTGCTTAAATACGTGTGTTTTTTATTTGCAAAATATTCTGCATGTTTTATTATAATAAAAAGTTTCAACTAATAATTCCCAGTAAATTCAGTGTCTTCTAAAGTTAACTATACCTGCAAAATGTTTTGCATGTATAGCAAATAATCTTGCTTATTTTAATAAGTTTATATTATTTTATGTATCTTTATTTTATATTGAAGATTTTGTCTTGAAATACTAAGTTCTCTAGCTGTTTTACTAACATTATAATTATTTATTTTTAATATTTTTTCTATTATTTCTTTTTCAATATTACTCATATAACATTCTAAATTAAATTTTCCATCTAAATTTGATAAAACATCGCAAGGATTTTGGTTATTTTCATATACAATTCTAGAATCAAAATAATTTTCTGTTAAAATCGAATTATTATCTGCCATATTCATTGCAGCTTCAATAACATTTGTTAATTCACGAATATTTCCTGGCCAACTATATTCTTTAAGTTTCCTAAGCATATTATCATCTATACCTTTTATATTTTTACCTAAGATTTTATTATATTTTTCAATTAATTTTTCTACAAATAAAATAATATCATCTTTTCTTTCTCTTAACGGAGGAATATCTATTCTCAGCACACTTAACCTATAATAAAAATCCTTTCTCAATTTACCACTTTCTATAAGTTTTTGCGGTTCCTCATTTAACGTGGCTATTATTCTTACATCAATGTATATACTTTTAGTGCTTCCAATAGGCCTTATATAACCATCTTGAAGTACTCTTAGAAGTTTAGATTGAAGATACGGTTCTAGCGAATTAACTTCATCTAACAAAATAGTTCCATGATTTGCTTCTTCAAACAATCCTTTTTTATTCTCAGCTCCTGTAAAACTTCCCTTTTCCGTACCAAAAAGCATTCCTTCTAACAATAGAGCAGGAATAGCTGCACAATTTATAGGAATAAAAGGCTTATCTTTCCTCAGCCCACAATAATGAATACTTTGGGAAAAAACTTCTTTTCCTGAACCGGTTTCAGCATATAATAGTACAGATGAACTTGAAATACTAGCTTTTTTAGCCTTCTCTATAATATTTTTCATAATAGGATTATTACCATAAATATCACTAAAAGTATAATGTACATTTAATTTTTTATCCAAATTTTGTAATTTACAAATGTTTTCAGTTAACTCTTTTAACCGAGTCATATCTTTTGCTATTTCAATCACTGCTATAATCTTATTTTCTAAAGTTACTGGAATAGTAGTATTTATAGTAGTCACTTTTTTCTTATATCCATTGCCATAATGTTGTATTAAATCTACAATTTTTTCACCAGACTTTAATACATTCATAAGTGTAGACTCATCATCTTTTACATCCTCTAGATACTCATTAACCTTTTTACCTATTACTTCTCTAGGCTCTACACCCTCTACTTTTCCCATAACACTATTGTAATATATAGTTCTGCCTTCACAGTCTATTACATGAATTCCTTCCTCCAAATTTTCTAATAAACAGTCCAATATCTTCCGAGCATTTGGAAATTCATTATCCATTTTTTAGATTTAGTGAGCATTGTATTATAAGTATACAAACACACTAAATACTCACTTCCTTTCTCTATTCCGTATAGATCATGTCAAAGCTTTCTTTTATAATAGATGTTTATGTAATTTATCTTGAATTTCACATGTAAAGCATATCATACAAATTATAGAAATGCTATATTACATTAGATTTTATACAAAAAAGTAAAAAGTGAATTTCACCCTTTCATATAGGGTGAAATTCACTTTCAATAAAAAATATTCTTACCTTACTGAAAATTTGTATATTGTTTTATGCTCATAATTTTGTTTTGCTTTAAGTATTGGTGACTCAAAATTCTTAGTGTTAATAGCATTCGGAAAATATTGTGTTTCAAAGCAGAAAGCATCTCTTTTATTATATGTTGCGCCGCCTTTTCCGAGCTCTTGCCCTGTTAGAAAGTTTGCTGTATAAAACTGTACTCCTGGTTTAGTTGTATAAACTTCCATAACACGTCCACTTTTCTCATCATAAGCTTCGGCTGCCTTTTCAAGTTTTTTACCAGTAGTATTAATTATATAATTATGATCATATCCATTACCAAATACAATTTGTTCATAACTGCTTGAAATATTTTCTCCAACATATGTTAATTTTCTAAAATCCATTGGAGTGTCATTTACATCGGCTATTTCACCCGTAGGTATAGAATTTTTATTATTTTTTGTAAATTTATCAGCATTAATCATAACCTGATGTTTTAAAATATCTCCTGAGCCCTGACCCGAGAGGTTAAAATAAGAATGATTAGTAAGATTTACTATAGTATCCTTATCTGAGATAGCATTATACTCTATTTTTAATTCATTATCCTCAGAAACCGTAAACTTAACAGATACATTAAGATTTCCTGGGTATCCTTCCTCCCCATCAACACTAAGGTAAGATAATTCTATACTATCATCAGTATCTTTTGATCCAATTTTTTCTTCCCATACTTTTTTATCAAAGCCAACTACTCCACCATGTATATGATTTTCGCCTTCATTTTTAGCTACATTATACTTAGTTCCATTGATTTCAAAACTTGCAGTTCCTATTCTATTAGCAACTCGCCCAATTGTTGCTCCAAAGAAATAATTGTACTTTCTATAATCTTCTAATGTATCGTAGCCTAAAACTACATCATCAAATTTGCCATTACTTCCTTGAACCTTTAATGATACCAATGTTCCTCCGTAATTACTAACCTCGGCAATCATACCCTTGGAGTTTTTAATAGTGAAAAGATATACTTCCTTTCCATCTATTATTCCAAAATTTCTTTTTATACTCATAATTCACTCTTCCCTTCTTATATATTATATGTCTAATCATAACTTTTCATATTTGTTTGTATAAAACAATTTATTCTATTATATACCATATAACTATTATACAGAATATAAAGTTACATAAATATAGTATTTATATTATTTTTTTATTTGTAAAAAATATTTCTTGCATAGTCATTAATGCTGCACCTAGTATTGATGCGTTTTCTTTTAATTTTGAAAATGATAACGAACATTCTTCTTTAGTGTAAAAACTGTTTTCTTCAAAAACCTTTTTCATCAAAAGTTCTTTAAAATAATCTTCATAGTAGGCAATTTTTCCCCCTATTATAATTTTTTCAGGATCCGTTATTAAAATGATATTTTTAATTCCTTCTGCAAGATAATCAATATAACTGTAAAGAATTTTTTTTGCTTTTTCCTCCGTTTTCGTGAGTCTAAAAAATTCTTTTAAATTTTTATCTTCTACATTAAATTCCTCATTATACTTGTTTATTAACGCTTTTTCAGAAGCATATAGTTCAAAGCATCCTTTTTTACCACAATTACATTGTTTTCCATCTTTTACTATAGTCATGTGACCAAATTCACCAGCTCGCTTATTATTTCCCTTATAAAGATTATCATTTATCATAATTCCTGTACCTATTCCCTCTGTTATAGATACAAAAACTAAGTTTTTTATAACTTTATCAGTATTTAAGAATGTTTCAGCGTAAGCTGCTGCATTTGCTTCATTCTCTATAAAAAATTTATAACCATATAGTTTTTCATATTTTTTAAAGTCTATATTATTTAGTTTTAGATTTGGTGCATTTACCAAAAGTAGTTCCTCTTCATTCACTGTACCTGGAAGCGAAAAACCTACACCAATTATCTTATCCTTTGGTATATTAAAACTACTAACTAATTGATCTATACATTGTTTAATTTTATTCATTATTATATCTATACTTTCAATGTCTTCTGATAATTTAAATTCTTCTTCTTTAATTATCTGAAGCTTAAGGTTAATTAATGCGATTCTTATTTTACTAGGAGTTATACAAACTCCAAATGAGTATCTAGCATCTGGTAAAAATCTTACAATAATCGGCTTTCTTCCCCCTGTAGATTCAGCTACTCCTGCCTCATCCAAGTATCCCTCTTCTATAAGCTCATTTACATTACTAATTACTGTAGGGATGCTTATATGAAGTTCTTTTGCTATTTCTTGTTTTGTAATCTGACTTTTTTTATATAAAAGATGTATTATATTCTTCTTGTTTATTTGTTTAATAGTTTCTTGATCTAAAATCTTAAATTTTTTCAAAAAATCACCCATCCTACCTAGTCTTCCCTAGAATCTAACTCGCTTAGTTCTTTAAATTTGTCTTTTAAGCAGCTATAAAGTGAAGCATAAACCTTATATGTTTTATCATATTTATCAACATCTTTTTCTATTGGCATTATAGTATCTGTTATCTTTATTAATGAATTACAAGCATCATCAACGTTATCATAAAGTCCACAACCTACTGCAGCCAAAATTGCTGCTCCATATGCAGGCCCTTCCTTAGAATTTATTGAACTAACTTTTAAATTAAATACACTTGCTAATATCTGCTTCCAAAGTGTGCTTTTTGAACCACCACCGCTTACTCTTACTTCTTTTACTTCTACGCCCATACTCTTTAAAATTTCTAAAGAATCCCGAAGACCAAAACATACTCCTTCAAGAATTGAACGCGTCATATCACCTCTGGTATGAGTTATATTCAAACCTATGAATGCCCCTTTTGCATCGGGATCACTATAAGGCGTCCTCTCTCCCATAAGATATGGTAGATAAATTAAACCTTTAGAACCTGCAACTGAATTTTCAGCCTCTGTTAGTAAAGATTCGAAAGAATTCTCTTTAGTATCTAAATTTATATTATTATTCCACCACTGCAAACATGATGCCGCTGAAAGCATAACTCCCATTTGATGATATCTACCATTTGCATGACAAAATGAATGCAATCTATTCTTACTATCAACTGAAAACTTTTTGTCACAAGCAAATACCACACCAGAAGTACCAAGTGCTACAGAAACTACACCACTATCAACGGTGCCTGTCCCTACAGCACCTGCTGCTTGATCTCCAGCCCCAGCAACCACTAGTGTTTCCGTAGAAAGACCAGTAACCTTTGCAGCCTCAATACATACTCTTCCCGTTACTTGATAGGATTCAAATACTTTAGGTAAAACTTGCTCATCTATTTCTAAAATACTCAACATTTCCTTAGACCATTTTCTGTTTTTAACATCAAACATTAAGGTTCCTGATGCATCAGACACATCTGTTGCAAACAAACCTGTAAGTTTAAATCTTATATAATCTTTTGGTAACATCATCTTAGAAATTTTATTATATATATCAGGTTTATGTTTTTTAACCCATAATACCTTAGGTGCAGTAAAACCAGTTAATGCCATGTTAGCTGTATATTTAGAAAGTTTGTCCTGCCCTATAACGTTGTTTAAATAATCACATTCTTCTTGTGTTCTTTGATCACACCACAAAATTGCAGGCATTAATACCTTATTATCTTTATCCAAAAGCACTAAGCCATGCATTTGACCACTAAATCCTATTCCTTTTATTTCATCAGGTTTTAAGCCACTTAACTTAATAATCTCTTTAATACCTTCTTTTGTGCCATTCCACCAGTCATCTGGATTTTGCTCTGCCCATCCTATATGTGGGTAGCTTATTTCAAAATTTTTAGTAGTAGTATTCACTACCTTGCCACTCTCATCCATAATTATAATTTTTACTGAAGAAGTACCTAAGTCAATTCCTAAAAAATACATATTATCCCCCCCAAGAGTTTAATTTGATCTCTATTTTATATCTATATTGTAATCGTTTTACTAAACTTTTTCAAGTGGTTTTAAAAAGATTTCAGAAAATAAAAATGGAATATAAACAAGATATAAATTTACATTGTCATATATCAATTAATTCTTTATAATTGGATGCCACAATACCACTGTAGTACCTTCTCCATAAATACTATGATATTCCAATCCAAACTCTTCACCATATGTTAATTTTATTTTTTCATTTACATTGAAGATCCCATATCCAATCACATCATTTGAAGTTGTTTTACCTTTTAACATTTCATTTATCTTCATTAATTTTTCATCCTCTATGCCTATACCATTATCCTGAATTACAAAACAAATTTTTTCATTTTCAATCATGCCACTTATTTTAATATGACCACTACCTCTTTTTTCCTTAATACCATGATAAATTGCATTTTCTACAATTGGCTGCAATATTAATTTTATTACACTTAAATTTAATATTTCCTTCTGCATATTAATTTCGTAATTAAGTTTATCCTCATACCTAATTTTTTGAATTAATAAATAACTTTCCACATGTTTAACTTCTTGAGATATTTTAATATTTTCCTCCCCAGCACTTAATCCAATTCTTAAAAGATTAGTTAAATTATAAGTTATATCAACTATATCCTGTGCATCATGTTCTTGCGCCATCCACTGAATTGTATCTAACGTGTTATATATAAAGTGTGGCTTTATTTGAGCATGTAATATACTTATTTCAGCTTTTCTCTTCTTTTTACCTTCCGTTTCTACTAATATAATTAGATTTTTGATTTCTTTAACCATATTATTAAATGCATTTCCAAGTTCACCAATCTCATCATCGTATTTACTATTAAAAACCACATTGAAATTTCCTTCTTCAGTCTTTTTCATAAGCCTCTTAAGTTTCGAAATGGGCTTTACTATAGACTTTGTAAAAAATGTTGCCAATATTTCCGCGATAAGTAAAGTAATTATAGCAATTATTATAGAGTAACATGCTAAAGAATCTATGACCCTTAGACTTTCATTCAGAGGAAATACTTCAACAGTTTTCCACCCTGTATAGGTTGAATTCCCATGAATTATTTTATAATCATTTTTCTTAATTCTCTTAATTAAAATTTCGCCACTTGAGTTATCAGTCCACTCACTTTTTATTCTATATACTATTTCATTAACTGGTGAATATACTATTTCGCCATTATTATCTACAATATATACAAATCCATTTTTTGCAGGTTTAGCATGTTCTATTACACTCTTTATAATATCTAGTTTCATGTCTATGAGAATTACACCAATACATTTACCTGTTTTCTTATCAACTACAGCCTTTGACATTGATACCACATCATCAGCACTGTATTGAAAAACATTATTAATATTTCTACCAACAGGTTTACTAAAAAGATGCATAGTAATGGGGGTTTTCGATGCATCCAAGTACCATTTTTCTTTTGTAAGAGGATCTCTTGAGATCCTACCCATAACATCACTTACAAATGTATCATCTTGTTTAACTATCATTATCCCCGCTATCTCTGAATGAAATGTAGTGAAACTATTTATAGCCTTAGATGCCCCATCCATACCCCTACTATCAATATTTTTCTTGATTACACTACTGTTAGTATTGTTGTCAAGAAAACTTATAATTCTTGGATCTTCAGATAAATAATTAATTATATTTTCTGTATCTTTTATATAAAAATCAATATTATTACTTATTTGACTTACCATTTGCCTTATATTTTCATTTTGTTGATTAGTAATTGAATTTTTATATAACAAATTCCCCAAAATCGAAATAGTAATTATCGGTATTAAAATTACTAGGGAGAAATAAAAAGACAATTTATATTTTATACTTCTATTAAGAAAATTTTTTACAAATTCATTCATCTTTCCCCTCCTATTAGTTTCATTACCATCATAACCAAAAAATATAGTTTGTACAATAATTACACATATAGAAATTTTAAATTAAAATCATTCTGTGTTAACTCTACCTTACTCTTTAGACGCGACATGAAAAAGAAGTATTTAAAAATAAATTTTAAATACTTCTTTTGGTATTAATTACATCTAAGCTTTCAATGCTACTGTCTTTTTCTTTTCGTTACTTATTACAATTACCCTTTGAAGAACAATAAAGATAAATAACAGTAATCCAACTACAATTTTTGTCCACCATGAGTTCAAGGTTCCATCGAACATGATTAAACTTTGAATAATTCCAGTAGTTAGCACACCAAACATTGGCCCTATTGGGTATCCAGATCCTCCTGTTAATAGTATTCCCCCTATTACACAAGCTGCTATAGCATCCATTTCAGTCCCATTACAATGTAGCCCATAACCTGAAAGCGTATATATTGTGAATAACAATCCTCCTAATGAAGAACAAAATCCAGATAGGGTGTATACCAAAATTTTAGTTTTTGCAACTGGAAGTCCCATAAGCATTGCAGAATTTTCACTTCCACCAATTGCATATATAGTCCTACCAAATTTCGTATATTTAAGTATATATGCTGCTACCGCTACTGTAAGTAAACCTATTATTACATTAATAGAAATAAACGCTCCTGGTAAAACAGGTATTCTAAAAGCAGCAATCTTAGTAAAAACTGGATTAGTTATAGTTATCGTATCTATACTAATAAGGTAGCTTGAACCTCTAGCAAAAAACATACCTGCTAGTGTTACAATCCAAGGATGAAGTTTGAATTTTTGAATTAAATATCCTTGAACTGTACCAAAGACAGCACCTATTACCAGAACAAAAATCATAACAATAAATGGATTCACACCTTTTCTTAGTAGGTCTGCACAAATCATACTTGTGAAGGCGATCATAGCACCCACAGAAAGATCAATTCCTCCTGTGAGTATTGCGAATGTTTCTCCAATGGATATAACAATTAAATACGCATTATCAATAAATAAATTTGATAATACCTGTGCTGAGAAAAAACCATCATATAACACCGAACCAGTTAAAAACATAATTATGAATAGAGTTATCGTAGCATAAATAGAAATATACGCAGGGTTTAACTTAAAGTTTTCTTTTCTAATCTTAACTTGTTTCATATTCTTTCCACCTCCTTTGCTTTCATATTATTTTTATTATGAAACAATCTTCCATTAAACATTTTCCTAAACTCTGTAGTTTGAATTAAGCACACCACAATTACGACAACAGCCTTTACAACTAAGGTAACTTCTGGTGGTACTCCCATACTATAAATTGTGGTTGTTAATGTTTGGATAAATAATGCACCTATAACAGTTCCACCTATATAAAACCTTCCCCCTGCCATCGAGGTTCCTCCAATAACTGTTGCAAGAATAGCATCCAATTCAAGCCACAACCCTGCATTGTTTGCATCTGCACATTTTATATTTGAACATATAATAATTCCAGCAATTCCAGACAAAATACCGCAAATTACATATAAAGAAAAAATTACTCTTTTAGAATTAATACCTGCAAATTTACTGGCACTGTTATTCACTCCTATAGATTCAACAAATAATCCAAGAGCAGTCTTTCGCATTAAATAAAATACAATCCCTACAACTAAAACTGTTATATATACTGCAAAAGGTATAACCCAATAACCAGTGCCTATAAAAATAAAAGTTTTATTTGTAAAGGTTAATATTTGTCCACCTGTTACTAACTGTGCAATACCTCTACCCACTATATACAAAATCAAAGTAGCAACCATGGGTTGTACTCCTATGTACGCTACTAGCATTCCATTCCACATACCGCAAATAAGTCCAACAAATATACCCGCAAGTATAGCAAGAGGTACATTGCCACTCATAACAATAACAGATGCTGAAACAGAAGCACTAATAGCGATGATAGATCCCACAGAAATATCTATTCCTTGCGTGGCAATAACAATGGTCATTCCAATGGATATAAGAATAAGTGGGGCTGCATGATTAATTATGTCAATTAGGTTTCCATATAAATGACCATCCCTAATATTAATGCTTACGAAGCCAGGTCTAATTACAAAATTCAAAAATATTAATGCAATTAAAGATGCTACTGGCCAAAAGATCTGCATTGCATAAAACTTTTTAAATATATCTTTAATTTTGTGCATTGTTTTTACCCTCTCCCTGCAATTGCTTGCATAATATTTTCTTCTTGTATATCTTCTCCAATTAGTTCTTTAATGATTTTTCTATCTCTGAGCACAAGTACTCTATCACAACTTCTTACTATTTCCTGAAGTTCTGAGGAAATAAATAAAATGGTTACCCCATCACTCGCGAGCTTAGCAATAAGTTTTTCAATTTCATATTTTGCACCTACATCTATGCCTCTTGTAGGTTCATCCAAAATCAAAAGCTGGGGATCTGTAGCAAGCCACCTTGCTAATATTACTTTTTGCTGATTTCCACCACTTAAATTATCAATTCTTTGTTCCATACTAGGTGTTTTAATAGACAATAAATCTATATACTTTTTAGCTATTTCCTGTTGCTTTTTAATTGACAAATATTTAATTATCCCACGTCTAGACTGAATAGCTAGTATTATATTTTCCCTAATAGTTAATTGTCCAACAATACCTTCTACCTTTCTATCTTCAGGGCAGAAACCAAAACCATCTAAAATTGCTTTTTTAGGATAAATATAAGAGTATTTCTTTTTTTTAATCTCAATGGTACCATGATCTGATTTATCTATACCAAAAATCAGCCTTGCAATTTCACTTCTCCCTGATCCTAGAAGGCCAGCTAGTCCAAGCACTTCTCCTTTTCTAATATCTATATCAAAGGGTTCAATTGTACCTTTTTTTCCAAATTGATGTGTTTCAATTAATTTCTCACCATTAATTTTTCTAGTAGTATTTTTAAAAGTGTTATTTAACTTTTCTACTTCACCAATATCTTTTCCAATCATCTTAGAAATCAAATCAATACGAGTAAGATTTTTAGCCTCATAAGTTCCAACAAATTCTCCATTTCGAAGTACTGTAATTCTATCTGAGATTTCATAAACTTGATCCAGGAAATGAGTTACAAATAATATTGACATTCCTTCTGATTTCAATTTTTTCATTACAACAAATAACTGTTTTGCTTCATTTGCGTCTAAACTTGATGTTGGTTCATCTAATATTAATATACCCCTTGAAATATCCACCGCACGTGCAATTGCAACCATTTGTTGTATAGCAACAGAATAAGTAGATAATATTTTTTTGACATCAATTTTTAAATTCAATCTTTCCTCTAATAGTTTTGTAGCATTTTTATTCATCTCATTCCAATCAATACTCTTATTCTTCATAGGCTCACGGCCAATATAAATGTTTTCAGCTACAGTAAGATTGAGACACAAATTCACTTCTTGATACACTGTACTTATGCCATGTTCTTGTGCATCCCTGGTAGAAGAAATAGAAATTTCTTTTCCATTTAATATTATTTTTCCTTCATCTATTTTATACACACCAGTAAGTACTTTTATTAGTGTTGACTTTCCTGCTCCATTTTCTCCCATAAGAGTATGGATTTCACCTTTTGCAAGTTGAAAATTTACAGATGATAAAGCTTTTACGCCAGGAAATGTTTTACATATATTCTCCATTTTTAAAACTACATTGTTATCTTGCATCCTTTTTTCCCTCCTTTTAAAATGGATATAGAAAATTTTTTTTATAATATAAGAGCAGGATACGGCATAATATTCCTGCTCTTATATTAAAATTTACAAATTAATATTTTCTGTTTGGTAACTCTGCAGCAGCTTGAGCTGCGGTGAATACACCTTCTTTTGATTTAACCCATTGCTCTATTGGTTTACCTGCTAAAATTAATTTTGCAGTATCTAATAATTGTGGTCCTAACAACGGATTACACTCAACAGTTGCATTTGCTTTTCCATCTACCATAAATTGGAAATACTCTTTAATACCATCTACTGCTACTACAAATATATCTTTTCCAGGTTTCTTTCCAGCTTCTTCAATGGCCTGAATTGCTCCTATAGCCATATCATCATTATGTGAAAATAGAACATTGATATTATTTCCATCTGATTTCATGAAAGCTTCCATAACTTCTTTACCCTTTGCACGTGTGAAATCACCAGTTTGTGATTTTACTATCTTATAATTCGGGCAATCTGCAATACCTTCCTTAAACCCTTTTTGACGTCCAACCATAGCGCTTGATCCAACAGTTCCTTGGATTTCAGCTATATTTAATTTTGCATCTTTCCCAAACTTGTCTACTAATATTTTTGCCACTCTTTTCCCTTCTTCTTCCATGTCTGATCCTAAGAATCCAGCATATAGAGATTTATCTGAAACCGTTACACCTCTATCTACTATAATTACTGGTATCTTTGCATCTTTTGCTTCTTTTAATACTGTATCCCAACCGTTTTCAACAACTGGGTCTAAAGCAATAATATCAACTTTTTGTGCTATAAAAGATCTGATAGCTTTTATTTGGTTTTCCTGTTTTTGTTGCCCATCTGAAAATTTTAATTCAAATGTTGGATCTAAAGTTGGAATCGTTTTTATTGAAGCTGTTTCTGCTGTTCTCCAGCCACTTTCCGCACCAACCTGAGCAAAACCAATAACTTTTTTCTTCGAAGTATCAGTTGCAGTTGGCGTCGCTTTCGCCCCATCAGTTTTAGCCTTCGTACCACATCCAGCAAACATTGTAGTCACTAGAATAGCTGCAGATAAAAATGCAATAATTTTTTTGTTTTTCATTAATAACCCCCCCTTGAATAATATCATTGTATCGTTTACATTTATTATATATCTATTTTACATTACTGTATTTGTACTAATCAGCTATTTTTTACACTATTTGGAACAAAAAAATATAACTCTGCATTTGCAGAGCTATTTTAATATTTCCTATTCTTAAATTCTTTTGCTGAATTTATTTTTGTAAATATATCCTCAGCATTTACTATTTTCAATGGAACTTCCTCGCCGCTCATTATTTTCTGAGCAGTTTTCATTAATTGAGGGCCGAGTAGTGAGTTGCACTCTACAGTACTGTACATTTCTCCTTCTTTTATAGAAAGTAATGCTTGCCTAGTAGCATCTATCCCAATAACAATAATATCTTTTCCTGGAACAAGTCCAGCATCTTTTATAGCCTCAATAGCACCCAGTGCCATATCATCATTAAGAGCGAATACCATATTTATTTTTTTATTTTTTGAGTTAAGAAATTTTTTCATTACTTCCTTTCCCTCATCAAAATTAAAGTTTCCAGTACCTTCTGCTACTATTTTATAGTTATGATGGTCTTTAATTACTTCATTAAATCCCACTTCTCTTTCAATTTCAGGAGCTGAACCTATATTTCCTTTAAGTTCGAAGATATTTGCTTCTTTATCCTTAAAGTGTTCTATTAATAATCTTGCAGCACGTCGTCCTTCCTCCTGAAAATCTGAACCAATATTACAAGTCCAGAGCGAATCATCTGAGTCAACACTTCTATCACATAAGATCACCGGAATACCTGCATTTTTTGCCTCAAATAAAACATCGTCCCACCCTGTCTTCACAAAAGGTGAAAATGCAATTATATCCACTTTCTTTTTTATTAGTTCCCTAATTAATTGTTTCTGATCCTTTTGGGTGTAACCTTCTTCTCTAAAATCTAAATTAATACTGGCATCATTTGCTGCAGCTTTAATTGACTTTGCATTTGCATCTCTCCATCTACTCTCTGACATCAATTGGGCATACCCCAGCACTATGTTTTTATTATCCACTAGATTTTTTGATTTATTATTTAAATATTGATTTACGTTTCCAACAGTAATTTTATCACTCCTTAATATTATTTTTTTTGGTATGTCACTCCTTTTATTTAAAATATCCATTGCGTAATTTACAGCTTCGCTTCCACCAGTTTTACAAGTAAAAGTACCACTTAGAATTCCTTTAGAAACCAAATCTAATCCACTATTTTCTCCAGTAAGACCATCTACCCCAATAATTTTTATGTTTTTAAGCCCTAATTTGTAAACAGCTTTATAAGCTCCTAATGCCATATAGTCATTATGTGCAAAAATAACATTTACGTCTTTATCTGCTTGTAAAGCCTGCGTAACTTTATCTTCCGCTTCATCTCTTTGCCAATTACAAACTATGGTGTTAGATATTTCAATATTTTTATGATTTTTGAGAACCGATCTAAAGCCATTACTCCTCGATATAACAGGTGAAGAATCTAATACACCCTGAACCTCGATAACTTTACCTTTACCTTGTCCAATTAAATTTATAACAAAATTTCCTGCTTGGGTACCTATTTTTTCATTGTCTGGTCCAATATATAATGAATAATCATAGCCTTCAACAGCCCTATCAAGAACTATTACCGGCATTGATTTATATACTTGTCTCACTAGTGGTGTCAATTTATTTGAATCATTTATAGATACAATTAATAAGTCCACACCATCATCTACAAGTTCATTTATATCTTTTTTTTGTTTATCCGTATCTCCCCCAGCATCCTTATACACAATTTTTATATTTTTATATTTTTTTGCTGCCTCCATTATTTCCTCATTCATAGAAATTCTCCAAGGTTCTGTCAAATTTGCTTGAGACATTCCAATAACAAACTCCACGCCTCCAGATTTTTTTATGCAAATTGATTTAATAATAATTACTGAACTAACAATAATAAAAATTAACACAAATAAATATATACTTTTTCCTTTAATTTGTTTAATCAATCACATACTCCTCCCCCTATATTCTGTTGGCGCAAACCCCATAATCTTCTTAAATGCCTTGCAAAAGTAATGTTGGTTACTATATCCTACAGCTTCAGCAATTTCATAAATCTTATATTTAGGATCATCCATCATACAAATAGATTTATTAATTCTATACTTTGTAAGATAATCAATAAAAGAAAGTCCCGCTTCTTTTTTTAATAATTTGCTTAAATAAGAAGAACTTAAATTAAATTTCTCTGCTACATCGCCTAAACTTAAATCGTTTACATTGTAATTAGTATCTATATATCTAGTAGCTAAAAGTACTATAGGTTTATAAGCCGCTATTTTACTTATACTAGCAATAATCTCATTATACGTATTTTTTACCCCAGAGATACCACTTATGCTCCTTTTGTGTTCTATAATTACAGTAAAGTGCAAATAGTAATATATTTTTTTTTCAATTTCATTTGCTATATTTAACCACTCGTAAGTATTCATAACATTACTAATTATAATAATGTTATTATCTTCATCAGTATATGTTATTTCTGGCTTAACTTTCTTCATTAACTCAAGCGTAACATTAGTTAACGCAAAATTTAATAGTTCCCTATCCCAGTTTTTTGAGTATACCTCATGGTTTAACCTCTCTATTACTTTAATTACTACAACTTCTATGCCAGCATCGAAATTATATTTAAAAAATTTTAACTCATTTAATATTTCCATGTATTCATAACTTCCATTTAACCAATTATTTAAAAAAGCTTGTTTTAACATATCAAAATTTTCTTCTAATCTTCTGTCTGCCCAATCTAAATATACTCTTTTTTCTTCATTCTTTCTTATTTCTTGTATTGCTTTATTTACTGTATCTATAAGCACTTCTTTTGGAACTGGTTTTAAAAGATAATCGAATGTTTTAAGCTTAAGTGCCTCATGCATATACTCAAATTCATCATATCCTGTTATTATTATTATAATACAATTCTGGTCTTTTTCATTCAATTTTTTAATAAGTTCCAAACCATTTAAAAACGGCATACATATATCTAAAAAGATTATATCAGGTTTTAATTTCTCCGTTTGATTTAATGCTATTTCACCATCTTCAGCCTCACCCACTACTTCAATATTAAATTCATTCCAATTTAAGGCATTTCTTAACCCCTTCCGAATCCTTGGTTCATCATCAGCAATTAAAAGCTTATACATAACATTCACACTCCATTAATTTTATAAGGCTTATTACCTATAATATACTACTAAATTTTGTCAGTGTAAATTTATTTATCTACTCTCGTTAATATTGCAGCGTCCCAGGAGATAATTTAATTTGTTTTATGGTATATTATTGATATGATTAAATTAAAAGGTGGTTAAAAATATGAATGAAACAATAAATTTATTAAGAAATCACAAATCTATAAGAAAATATAAAGATCAACCTATCGAACCAGAGAAACTAAAAACCATTATTGAATGTGCTCAATGTGCCTCAACTTCTAGTTTTATTCAAGCCTACACAATTATAAATGTAGTTGATATGGGTAATAGGAAACAAATAGCCCATCTTGCAGGGGATCAAAATTATGTGGAGAAGTGCCCTTTATTTTTAATTTTCTGTGCGGATTTAAACCGTAGCAAAAATTCATGTGAACTTAATGATAAAATTATGTCTGAGGTAAATACTGAAACTTTTATTTTAGCAACCGTGGATGCATCTCTTGCTGCTCAAAATGCCTTAATAGCTGCCGAATCCCTAGGACTAGGTGGAGTTTATATAGGTGGGATTCGAAATAATCCGGAAGAAATATGTAAGATCTTAAACATTCCATCTGCTGTATACCCTGTATTTGGAATGTGTATTGGTTATCCTGATGATACTCCAGATAAAAAAGAAAGATTACCTCAAGCTGTAGTATTTAAAACAGATGTATATCACATAGATGGTGATACTTCTTTAATAAAAAAATATGATACTCATATTACTGATTATTATGAAAAAAGAACTAAAGGGAAAAGAGTAGATACATGGACACATCAAGTGTCTGGTTTGATGAGCAAACCTCAAAGACCGCATATGAAAGATTTTTTAGACAAACAAGGATTTAAATTTAAATAGTTTAAAATATCATGACCTCTAGGCTACTATGATGCAACTTGGAGGCCATAATTATTCACATATTATACTACTCTATACAATATCATTTTTATTTACCACACTTAAAACCACACAAACTATCATTAAAACAATAGCAAATACTATAGCACTCATTCCTGCAAAAATACCAAATGAATCAGATAACGCACCAGTTATAATTGGCATTATAATAGCTCCAATACCACCAATCATAAGAAGTACCCCCATTGACATGGGATAAGCTTTAATGGTGTTACCAATACTCGAAACCGTTGTTGGATATATTCCTGCCATAGAAAACCCGAGTCCCATTATTGCTATAGTAATAATAGTTAAATCTCGAGAAGACAGCAATAACAAATAAAAAGCAACTGTTCCTATGCTTGTTGTTAAAAGCAATTTTTTCTTAGAAACCTTATCTCCTATATAGGCACAAGTAAGTCTACCTGCAAGAATAACTACCCATAATAACGAAGCAAGCATTTGTGCATATTTTATAGTCATTATACTTGAATCAATAAAATATTTAACTAACCAACCATTAATAGTCGCTTCTGCACACAAATAAAAAAATAAAATTCCAGCACTAATCCAAAAAAACTTACTTTTTAAAAATTCATATGATATTATTACTTTTTCTTTTTTCTTTGCAGCATCATCTATTTCCATTCTTGAAAAAAGTAAGATAGAAATAATTGCGAGAACAATAATAACTATCGCAGCTATTTTCCAGCCATTGCCACCAGCCATATTTGTACATACTATAACCAAGAATGGAGCAATTAACGCCCCAACAGCAAATACACTATGTAAGAAATTTAGAGCTGCTGAACTACTGTTTGATACTTCATTTACAACAGTGTTATTAAAATTAGAAATACTCCCACGACTTAACCCTGTAAATAAAAAACCTAAAACCAATAAAACTGGGTTACCTGTTAGAATCATAATTAGAAATCCCATAATAACAAAACAACACAAAAACATTATTGATTTTTTTCTGCCTAAATAAAGTGGCAATATACCTGCAATAAACCCAGATATCAAGTTACCTACTTGATGCGCAGAGAGTAATACCCCACTCATTGTATTGTTTAGTCCATATTCCGTACTGATTATTGGTAAGAACGAACCTAATATCATACTATATAGACCGTTAACTGCAAAAACAAAAAAACAGCAATTTAAAATATACCGATTCTTTTTGTCCAAACTCGAGTAAAATGATTTTGTTTTCATATAAATAAAATCCTCCTGATTTTGAATTGATACTAAATGTCCTTTAATATAACATTATCTACAGCTATTGAGATAAATTAAAATCATTTTCCACTCTTTATTCTCCCCCTGCAATAATTAATTTATAAATGATAGCAACTTATTTTATCATAAAAAGTATCCCATACATAACCATTTTCAAACAAGTTTGAAAATAAAGGTGTATGGGATTAATGTCACATTCAAATATATTTATTTTATCATACCTAACTTTAGATTTGTCTATATTATATAATATGCTGCTTTAAATATTGTATTCATATTTTGTTCACATTTCATTTGCATATCTTTTAATAAATATCAATATATAATTTTATCTACACATATTTATGAAATATTTATGAACTTCTAAGTTATTTGTGAGTTCCGGATGGAAAGCTGTTACAAACATATTATTTTGTTTTGCTGCTACAATTTTATCATCAACTTTGCATATTATTTTGACATTACTTGTTACCTCTGTAATTACTGGTCCACGAATAAAAACTAGTGGCAAAGGCTCACTTGAAATCTCACTTACTATCTCATCCCTTTTAAAACTATTAATTTGGCTTCCATAGGCATTTCTTTTTACTTTTATGTCCATAACTTTAAGATGTCCATCTATTTCGCCCTCAATAGCTTTAGCAAGTAAAATCATACCAGCACAAGTTCCCCAAACAGGTAATCCTGAAAGTATTTTATTCCTTAGAGGTATAAGCATTTTTGTCTCTCTTAAAAGTTTTCC
This sequence comes from Clostridium estertheticum, assembly GCF_026650985.1. Lineage (GTDB taxonomy): Bacteria > Bacillota > Clostridia > Clostridiales > Clostridiaceae > Clostridium_AD > Clostridium_AD estertheticum_C. The sequence continues at coordinate 67,130 of NZ_CP086239.1, read as the reverse complement.
AATTGTTGTACTCTCACCACCAGGAAGTATTATTCCATTCATCCCTTCCATATCTTCAAGTTTCTTAATTTCTACCCCAACGTGACCAAGTTTCGTAATATGATTTATATGCTCGATAACATCCCCTTGAAGTGATAAAACACCTATTTTCAAATTTACCAACCCCTCTTGGCAAACTTCTCTTTAATTTCACTTATCTCTAGGCCACTCATTGCTTCCCCAAGATTTTCTGAAACTTTTGCAACAACTTTTGGATCATTATAATATGTAGTTGCAAGTACTATTGCTTTTGCCCTAGCTTCTGGATTTTCTGCTTTAAAAATTCCTGAACCTACAAAAACACCTTCTGCTCCAAGTTGCATCATGAGTGCTGCATCAGCTGGGGTTGCTATTCCACCTGCTGCAAAATTTACTACTGGAAGTTTACCATTTTTCCATACATATTCTATTAAATTAATAGGTGCCCCAAACTCTTTAGCAATTGTCATTAGTTCTTCTTTTGGAGCATTTTTAACTTTGCGAATTTCATCCATTATACATCTCATATGCCTAACAGCTTCTACCACATTTCCTGTGCCTGCTTCACCTTTTGTTCTTATCATTGCAGCACCTTCTCCAATTCTTCTTAGTGCCTCACCTAAATTTCTTGCTCCGCAAACATAAGGAACCTTAAAATCCCACTTATTTATATGATACTGCTCATCTGCTGGAGTCAAAACTTCGCTCTCATCTATAAAATCTACCCCTATTTCTTGAAGAATTTGTGCTTCAACAAAATGTCCTATTCTGCCCTTAGCCATTACTGGAATGGTTACCGCAGCCTTTATTTCTTTAATCATTTTAGGGTCAGACATTCTAGCTACTCCACCTTCTTTTCTAATATCTGAAGGCACTCTTTCTAATGCCATTACCGCGCATGCCCCTGCATTCTCTGCTATTATTGCCTGCTCAACATTCACTACATCCATGATTACTCCGCCCTTTAACATCTGAGCCAAGTTCTTGTTTATTTCATATCTTTCCATAATAAACCTCCCCTTAAATTATTTATTAGACGAAGTATATCATATGTTTACACGGTTTGAATAGTGTATCCATACAATGTTTAAGTTGAATGAAAAATAAAAAAGACTTTACAAAGGGTTCTTTTACTAATATACTTAAGGCAAATAATAACTAAATAAATTAAACAAGGGGAGCTCGCACCAAGAGCTGAGAAAGAGATATTATCTCTGACCCTCATAACCTGATTTGGGTAATTCCAACGTAGGGAGTTTATTACAATGTTTTTTGTTGCAAGCTCTTTATGAGCTTGCTTTTTTTTATTTCAAAAATAATACAACTGTAAGGGAGACTATAAAATGATGTATACAACTCAAATGGATGCTGCAAAAAAAGGTATTATAACTGGAGAGATGAAGATAGTTGCAAAAAAAGAAAATATGCCGGAAGAAGTTTTAAGAGAAAAAATATCAAGAGGCGTAGTCGCAATTCCTGCTAATAAAAATCATAAAATACTAAGCCCTGAAGGCGTTGGCGAAGGCTTAAGAACGAAAATAAATGTAAATCTAGGTATTTCAAAAGATTGCTGTGATATTGATGAGGAAATGAAAAAGGTACAGTTATCTATAGATATGAAAGCCGAAGCTGTTATGGATTTAAGCTCATTTGGTAAAACTGAAGAATTTAGAAAAAGACTTATTTCAGATTCCACTGCTATGATAGGTACTGTTCCAATTTATGATGCCTTGGGTTTTTACGATAAAGAATTACAGGATATTACTTCTAAAGAGTTAATAGATGTTGTAGAAAAACATGCAAAAGATGGAGTTGACTTTGTAACAATACACGCTGGTTTAAACACAGCTACTGCAAACGTATTTAAAAGAAACAAGAGAATAACTCATATTGTGTCTCGTGGAGGATCACTCCTATATGCTTGGATGGAATTAAATCATAAAGAAAATCCTTTTTATGAACATTTTGATGAAATATTAGAAATATGTCAAAAATATGATTTAACTTTAAGCCTTGGTGATGCATGTAGACCCGGCTGCATTAATGATGCAACTGATGCTTGTCAAATTCATGAATTAATGGTACTTGGTGAATTAACCCTGAGAGCTTGGGAAAAGAATGTACAAGTTATAATAGAAGGACCAGGTCATATGGCAATAAATGAAATCGAGGCAAATGTATTACTTGCTAAAAAATTATGTCATGGTGCACCTTTTTATATATTAGGACCCCTAGTTACAGATATTGCTCCAGGATATGACCATATTACAAGTGCCATAGGAGGTGCTTTAGCTGCAAGCGCAGGAGCTGATTTCCTTTGTTATGTAACTCCAGCAGAACATCTAAGACTTCCGAGTGTTGATGATGTACGCGAAGGAATTATTGCATGTAAAATTGCAGCTCATGCTGGTGATATAGGCAAAAAAATTCCAGGTAGCCGCGACTGGGACAATGAAATGAGTACAGCTAGGCAAGCTCTTAATTGGAAGAGAATGTTTGAACTTGCAATAGATCCAGAAAAAGCCATAAGATATAGAAAAGAATCAATGCCAGAAAATGCTGACAGTTGCACAATGTGTGGTAAAATGTGTTCTGCAAGAACTATGAACAAGATAATGCAAGGTAAAGATCTTAATATATTAAGAGACGACTCATAACTCTCTTAAATTCGAATTATATTCTCTAACTTAATTAAAGCCAGAAAAAACTAATCACTTTATGATTATGCTCTTCTGGCTTTAAACATAACTTTTTCATCATACACTACTATTATTTTGACGATATAGGTTTAGTTATTCTACCTATTCTTCGTAATTTAGCGTCTACAACTACATCTAAGTTAATATTTTTAAAAGTTTCATCCCAGTTATTTTTCATATTTTTCCATTCTTTTGGATATTTTTGATGTATAGCCTCCCCAAATCCAAATACATCAGCATCCAGGCTTTTTGCTTTTTTAAATGCTAACATTACCTCCTTCTTTATTATAGAATCTTTATTTTTTTCAAGAACTTCTATAACTTTCGGATTTGCTAAGTCATTGGAATCAGACTGTTCAACAAGATTTCCTTCTTCTTTGATCATTATTTGAATATTAATTTTGCCATTCTTTATTTTAGGAATGATTTTACTGCTAGCACGTGTTATTTCAAGACTTACTTTATTGTTACTTCCAGGATCTGTAGTAACGATGATCCCCTTTTTCACTTCTCCAATAGCCCATAACACCCCCCGTGTTTCTACTTTATTCATTTCACCTATCATCTTATCCTTCTTAAAAACAGCTGTTCCAGACACATAGGCTATTTTTTTATTTCCTTCCACTGATACTTTAATTAAGGGAGCAATGGGTGATATAGTTTTGCTCATCAGCCGATATGCAAATTTTTGTAAATCTACCATTGGAGCTTCTGAATTATACTGCTGCTGTTTAACTAATGCATTAATACCTATTGATGGAATACTTTCAAAATCGGATTTAATGTCTAAAATTTCATTTGCGGTTCTGTCACAAATTAAGATCCATACTAAGTTCCTAGTTTCATGGTCCCTATAAAAATAATCAATATACTTTTCCAAACCTTCTTCTGCGATTCCTCTTCCTAATATAATAACTTGATTTTGTGCAAAAAATAACTTTCGGTTAGACCTCTTACTAAAACCTCTTACAATACTAAAAATAGTATCTCCTGTACTTTCTAGATTAAAGTAATCACTTGTATTCTTAGGACTAATATCAGTGGATGAAGACCTTACTGCTTTTGTGTTAGCCACTTGAACGGTCATATCTACTTCAGCTATTTGGGGGGTTTTATCAATTCCTACTCCCATTACAATTGCAATTTTATCTAATTCAATATTATCCCAGCAACCTGTTAAATTTAGTGCCATAAAAGAGACTATCATTATTTTTAAAAATAAATAAACAGTTTTTTTCATTTAACACACCCCATATTATTTCATGTTTTTATTTTCTTCTTTAGATGGTGGTGATGGTTTTAAGGCAGTTGCTTGCCTTTTACTATTATTCCAACTTATTGATTTAGGACGTGTAATCATAGTCCAGATAGGGAATCTAAAAAAAGCGTCTTTTAAGCCACTGAGACTCATTGGTGCTAGTGGTGATAAATACAGAGTCCCAAAAGACCTTAAAGAACATAGGTGAGTGAGCAACCCTAATAATGTAACTAATATGCCGAATGCCCCAAAGATTCCAGCCATAATAAGAAATACACTCCGTAAAACTATTGATGAATCTAGATGCGGTGTAACCACAAAACTTGAAACAGCTGTTAAAGATACTACAATAACCATTGGTGCTCCTATAAGTCCTGCTGACACTGCTGCTTGCCCAATAACAAGAGCTCCGACTATACTTATTGCCTGGCCTTCATTACGAGGTAGCCGCACTCCTGCTTCCCTTAGGATTTCAAATATACCTATCATAATTATGGCCTCAATTACAGCTGGAAAAGGAACTCCTTCATGGGCAGCTGACATGGAGAATAGTAAAACTGTTGGTATTAATTCATGATTAAAAGTTGATAATGCCACATAAACTGCTGGCGCTAATAAACTTATACCATAGGCTGTAAATCTAATTATTCTTACAAAACTTGAAAAATAAGGTCTTGAATAATAATCCTCTGCACTTTGAAAACCCTCGATGAAAAGCAAAGGAACAGTAAGTACAAAAGGTGTACCATCTACAATAATAGCTGCTCTTCCTTCAAGCAATTTTGCTGCTACCTTATCTGGTTTTTCACTATTCCCCACAGTAGTAAACATAGAATAAGGTGCATCTTCTATAAATTGTTCAATATAACCAGATTCCAAAATGGCATCAGTATTAATTCTATTTAACCGATACTTTATCTCACTTATAAGTTCTGGATTGACGATTCCATTTATGTAAGCGATGCAAACTGATGTCTTAGTCTGCTTTCCAATTTTCATTTCCTCCAAAGTAAAATTTTGATTTTTAATTTTCCTACGTAGCAATGCCTTGTTAATGTGTATGCTTTCAGTAAAACCTTCTCTTGGTCCCCTCACGGAAGATTCAGTTTTTGGCTCATCAATTGCACGCTTATCCCAATCTCGAGTGTTAATAACCAAAGCATCTTTTGTTTTGTCTATAAGCAGTATCGTATCTCCAGACAAACACCCCTCAACTATAGAATTAATTAATGAAACCTGTTCAACACTACTAGAGGAAAGCATGGATGTTTTTATAGCATTTAGATTATCGAAATCTAATTTCTCCTCCAAGTTGCTTAGCCTACTATCATACATAAAAGGCTTCATTATAGTATCATTTATTTCAGCTTTATTTGTCATTCCATCTAAAAAGATAAGTGCGGCCTTAATTTGAAGATTTTGTCCAAATGAGAATTCACGGTAATTAATATCATTACTTGATCCAAATATTTTTTTTAAGACTTCTAAATTTTCTTTAAGATTGTACGAAAGATGCTCATAAGGAAATTCTTCTTTAGTATCTGCTGCATTATTATTTTCACTTTGTAATTTATAAAGATGCATTTTTCTATTTAAGTATCTAAACAAATTTATAAACCTCCTCAAACCATTAGATCTAACTTTGGTTTCTATAACTTTTTTAAAAGTCTATTTTTAAAATTCATAATCCTAATATTTTTCTAATACTTTTTCCCAATTGTATATAAAAAAATATTAAAAATAAGTATGCAGATTAAAATAAATGTATAAGTCCACCCAGAAATAACAAGAAAAGATACGAAAAATCCTCTTCCTTCTAATATAGATCTTAAATATTCTATTATAAACATAAAATTTATCCCTTTCTTAAAGTGCTATAGCCCAGCCCTCTTCTTTTTTATCCAATAAATCAATAATAGTAAAACAGGAATAATTTGTAGAAAAACAATATAAAAGTAATTTACATCAAATGGAGTCATCCAACGGTGGTAAACATAACTTGGTTCAAAAACAATAGCAACCCACAGTAAGAAAAAGCCAAACAAAACCAATGTCAAATTATATTTCTTAATTTTAAATACTGTAACTAATACTGAGACAGTACCATTTAAAAAAAGAGACATTTTATAAAACCCCCCAAGAAATATAAGTAATATTCCTAAAGTGTCTATATGAGTTATAATCTCTCCTATATTTACCAATTTAATTGTTGAAAGCAATGGGATTGTTGCGATGGAAGTATAATTAACACCCAATACAGTAATATCCATTATCAGAGACATACTAAGAATCACTCCCGATAAAATAGAAGCTAACATTGTAGTTTTTCTGATAGTTTTTTTTTCATCAGCATAACACCAATACATAGAAAAAATAAGTATTTCTCCAAAGGGGAATAATGATACACTAGGATAAGCCGCTTTTAATACCGGTATAATACCCTCACCTAAAACGGGTTTCAAATTTTTAAAATCAACATCTACGGATAAAAAAACGAGTATAAATAAAGCAATTATAGAAAATGCAATAATTGGCATAATAATCTCACTTGTGCGTGCAAACACCTCTACCCCTTTTAAAAGGGCATATAAACTTATTAAAATAAAAACAAAAAGTATTACACTTAGAGGAGTTTCAGGAAGGAGTGTAGTAGCAATAAGTTCTCCAAACTCTCTAAGATTACGGGCAGCTGGCCAAAGCCAGTATGCAGCATAAAGAAGCGCAAGGGGAATTCCTATTTTTTTCCCCAATATAGCAATAATAATTTCAACATAATTTTTGCCGGGGAATGCGTTTTGTAATTCTGTGTAAATCCAGATAAAGACTAGTCCAATTAATAAAGCAACTAAAATTACAATCCATGCATCTTGCTCCGCAGCAATTCCTAACGCAAAAAGAGTAGTACTTCCCACTTCAAATATGAACATTAATGTGAATAATTGATATTTGCTTAGTTTTATCATTTAAAGCTCAATCCTTTTAGAGCTTTTTTCTGCTCCATTGTATTTTATAATATTATGTGTATTTTCTTATACTTTTAAACATTTTTAATTATTATTACACTTAATAAATTGCAACTACACGGCATTCCTTATAGTTGCTGTGGTAGTATCAAAAAAAGTATGCAGAGAAATTTAATTCTACTGCATACTCTTTATGATTACCAATTTATGAATCCCTCAACCTTAGCTTTATCTCCTAATATTACATCTTTCAAAACCCATTCTTTAAATACTGGATATCCTGTTCTATCCACAATATACCCAATATGTTCTTTTCCGCCTGGTGCACCTGCATCCATATATTTTTCAATGTATGAATAAGTATTTTTTATTATTTTAATAATGCTTTCCTCATCCACCCAAGTTATAAAATCCTGAGCAAGTCTAGGTTTTTTCTTTCCTGTTCTACCCATAATCACAAGTTTATAGTATTTCTCAATGCTTCTACTCCAGGCCGATGTTGGACATTTTCCAATACATTCTCCACAACCAATACACTTATCATGGTCACGTACTACTTTAAAATTCTCCATTTTAAGAGCACCGGTAACTCTTTTTTTACAGTTGATCACGCAAGATTTGCAACTGATGCACCTGTAAGATTCGTATTGAGGCTCCGTCATTCCTATAATCCCGAAATCTTGCATCTTAGCCTTTATACAGTCATTAGGACAACCTGTTAATGCTACCTTCACATGATAATCGTTAGGAAATATTTCTTTTTCAATTTTTTTTGCAAAGTTAGTTGTATTATAATTTGCGAAAGGACAGACATTGGCTCCCACGCATGCTGAAACATTTCTAGTACCCAGTATTAGGTGATATCTGATTTATTTCAAGACCTTCAATTACTGACTGAATCATTTTGTTAACCTCTGGTATTTTATCTATGTCTATACCCGGAAGTTCAAACCCCTGCCTTGTAGTTATATGAAGAGTTCCATCTCCGTAGATCTGTGCTACCCTTTGCAAAACTTCTAGGTGTTTGGCCTCTATTAGACCTCCAGGCACCCTTATTCTTATAGCAGTTTAAAATGGTACCTATAGGAAGGACACTTGAAAAAAAGTGTTTGGACTATGGGTACTTTTTTTGTACAATTTATATATAGATAGGATGGTGTCAAATGAGTAAAATTTTATTTACCAAAGAAGATATAAAAAAGCTTAAAACCAATAAAAACATTTTAAATGTTAGTGAATATTCAATAACCTATAACTATGAATTTAAAATATTATTTATAGATGAATACATAGCGGGTAAACTACCAAGACAGATTTTTGCCGAAAATGGATTTGATATAAATGTAATAGGATTAAAAAGAATCGAGCAATCAGCGTGTAGATGGAATGCAGCGTATAAAAAAGATGGAATAATAGGCTTAGCAGACACTAGAAAAACGTCCAGTGGTAGACCACGCTCTACCGAGCTTACAAAGGAAGAAATAATAGAAAGACAAAATGCTAAAATAAAACTGCTTGAGGCACAGGTAGAATTGTTAAAAAAATTAGATGCGCAAGAAAGGCAGGTGGTACAAAAAAATAACAAAATCAAACCAAGTGATGTTTTTAAAACTATAAAAGAGAAGTTATTGAAAAATACAGCTTTAAAAATCTAATCGGGTACTTATGCGAATTATCAGGAGTATCTAGATCTGGGTACTACAATTATAATGCTTCAAATGATATACGGATTGAACGCGAGAAGCGTGATTTAGAGGATAGAGACTTAATATTGAAGGCGTTTAATCGAAGGGGCTATAAGAAAGGATCTAGATCTATTAAAATGACTTTGGATAATGAATTTAATATTATATATAGTATAAAACGTATCCGTAGGATTATGAACAAATATAAAATAATATGTCCTCACAGAAAAGCAAATCCATATAGAAGAATTGCTAAAGCAACGAAAGAACATATCGTAGTAAAAAACATTTTAAATCGTGAATTCAAGCAAGCTACGCCAGGAAAGGTGCTGCCTACTGATATAACATATTTGCCATACAGCAATAGTAAAATGGCTTACTTATCCACAATTAAGGAGTCCTCTACAAATGAAATATTAGCATATCAAACTTCAGATAGAATAACACTTGATATAGCCTTAGATACAATAAAAAAGCTAGTTAAAAACAGACGAGTAACGTTAACAAAAGATGCCTTTATTCATTCAGATCAAGGCAGTCATTATACAAGTCCAACATTTCAGAATCTACTGAAAAAGTACAAGTTATCACAATCAATGTCGCGTAGAGGTAACTGTTGGGACAATGCCCCCCAGGAATCATTTTTTGGACATATGAAAGATTAGATAGATTTAAAGTCCTGTAATACTCTTGAAAATGTTAAGAAAATGATAGATAGGTATATCGTATATTATAATAATTATAGATACCAGTGGAACTTGAAAAAAATGACTCCTGTACAATACAGAAATCATCTCTTAGCATCCTAACACTCTTTTTTATATTGTCCTTGACATAGGTACCAGTTTATTTCATCACACCTCCTTAAAATACTGGTTTAATTTTTCTCTATTTACTATAAATTTTCTATCTTTAATTTTAACCATACCCAATATCTCAAGTTCTTTTACTGCCCTTGAAATAGTTTCGCGGGAACTTCCTAACATATCCGATAAATAAGTTATACTTATCTTAATATCTATTAAAATCCCCTCTGGTGTTTCTACCCCATAATCTTTAGACAGTTTCCAAAGCTTAGCAGCTACCCTCTTATCCATTTTAATTGGAACAGTATTCTTAATCTGCCTGTACAATCTTCTGATCTTCTTGCTCATAGAGTATAATATAACTTCTGTAAGCTTAAAATCTAACTTCATTATATTTAGTAAATCAACTTTGGATATGCTTATAATCTCACTGTCTTCAAATGCTTCACAACTAATCGACGATGCAAGATTATCAAAAATTGACTCATTTATAATTTCACCTTTATTTAAAATAAAAACAACTCGCTTTTTACCCTTCTCCGATAACCTATACATGGTTACCTTTCCTTCTAATACTATATACGAGTTGTTTACGCACTGCCTTTCAGAAAATAATATTTGTGACTTTTTTAATTTTTTAATCATAACTTTCGCTCTTATTAAATCCAAAGTCTTATCCTCAATACATTCTAGAAAAGAAAGCTCCTTTAATTGCCTAAGCGTTATTTGTGGCATTTTTAACTTCTCCTTATGATTTTAGTTTATATATATTTTACTAAACATTTTTCATTATACCGTAAGATTCTTTTAATTTTGCTTTGTGAATATACATATTTTTATCAGCTTGAGTAAATGTAGAATATATGCTATCATTTTTATTTTTATTGCAAAATGCATATCCATAAGCAAGTACAATTTTTATGTTCCTCTTTTGATTTACTTTAATTAATAAGTCATCTAAATTAGATAAAGCAGTATCTAATAATTTTTTTGGAATCTCATTACAAATAACACAAAATTCATCACCACCGATTCTATAGGCCCTACCAATTCCTATGAAGCTTTCCTCTATAATTTTCGCAGCATTAAAAATCATTTCATCTCCAACTTTATGTCCGTATTTATCATTAGTCTTCTTTAAATTATTTAAATCAAACATAACAATTGTTGCATTTTTATCATTATTTACATAACGTTCTATTTCCCTTTCAAATGCAACACGATTTTTAATTCCAGTTTGAACATCATATCTAAATTGTAACTCAAGCAAAAAAATATAATATATCAACAAAGATATAGAAGTGCAGCTCCAAATTAGTATTAAATCTTTAAATAAGATCTGGATGATGCTTCCTAGTATAGGTATAAAAAAAATGGGTATTAAAATTATTTTATCTTCCATTTCATATTTAACACTATTTTTGATTAAAGATCTTATAAACAATACATAATAAAACAAACAAATTATAGTAGGTAGTAAAAATAAATTTCCTCGTGTATATTAATTTTGAGCATCAACAAAAAATATGAAGCCTGTTTTATAACTTAAAACACACATAAAAGCATTAATACATAAAGGTATTGTTAAAAAACAATTATACAAAATATTTTTTTCTTTATTGCTATTAAAGTATAAAAGAATAAAAGGAACTATGGGACTCAAAGAAAATCCTAAGATGTTAGCTATACGGTAAGGTATCATCAGTTTGTTGTTACTTGAAAAACCCATTAGAATAGTCATTACTTCTAAAACAAGCGAAATAATTGTAATTGCTGCCGCAGATATATAAATAACGTTTTTTTTATTACATACTGCAACGTTCCGCTTAGCAAAACTTATTGTAAAACAAAGTGCAATTACTTCCTTAAATTTTTTTATACACTTTTAAAATATATTTATTTAATATTATACTATGATTACTACAAATTGGATATAAACAAAATAAAAGCACCCTATAGGATGCCTTGAATTTTATAATATATTATTTTTCTTTTGATATAAACCAATACGCTGCTCCAATAAACACTGCTCCACCTACAAAATTACCTAACGTAACCCAAATTATATTGTGTGCTAGTCCCCCTATGGAAATCGCTGCAGTGTGAGGAATCATTAGTGCTGTTGTAAGTAATGTCATATTTGCAATACTATGTTCAAAGCCTGTAGTTATAAATGCAAATAAGCACCAAAAAATCATTATAAGTTTAGCTGTTTCCTCCTTTAATTTAATAGAACACCAAACTGCTAAACAAACTAACATATTACAAAGTAATCCTTTTAAAAATAATTCTATACTTGGCGTTGCCATTTTCATTTGTGATGTTTTTAGAATAAATGATGCTGTACTTCCTTTTGCAAGTCCCGCGCCTACAAACATTGCTGCAAGAGCTACTGACCCCACAAAGTTACCTATAAAACTGTATATCCAAATATTTGTTGAGTCAAGCCACGAAACTTTTTTTTCTAAAGATCCTATTGTCATAGTCATATTATTTCCTGTAAAAAGTTCAGAGCCAGCCATTATTACAAGACTTAAGGCAATCCCAAAAGAAGCTCCCATCATAATTTTTGTTACTGGAGACGTTGCTTGTGATAATAATCCACCGATAGTAAATATTAATAAAATTCCAAATCCCACATATATACCAGCTAAGGCCGAAGAAGTGAGGTACCTCATTTTGCTCCTCTTTAATAATTCTGACTTTTTCATCGCCGATGCTGATACTTTGTTAATTTCTTCACTAAACATAATAAATCATCTCCTTAATAAAATATAGCCATACTATATCATTATAAAAAATGAAAGTATGTGACTAATATCACATACTTTCTAAATTTATTATTAATTTTATTTTTTTATATTTTAGAATTTTATCCAAGTATTTTTGCTAAATCGTCCTCTGGCGTACTTATTGCTCTAAGGTCAAATGTATCAATTAAAAATTGTAATACATTTGGGCTTAAGAACGCTGGAAGTGTTGGTCCAAGGTATATTCCTTTTACTCCAAGCGACAATAATGCTAGTAAATCAGCTACAGCTTTCTGTTCATACCAAGTTATAATGAATGAAAGTGGTAAATCATTAATGGTGCACTCAAATGCATCGGCTAGCGCGTTAGCTATTATAACAGCAGAATATGCATCGTTGCATTGACCAACATCAAGCAATCTTGGAAGTCCTGCTACTTCACCGAACTCTAATTTATTAAAACGATATTTTCCACAGGCTAAAGTAAGGATAATACAATCTTTTGGGACTTGCTTTGCAAATTCAGTATAATAATTCCTTCCTGGTCTTGCACCATCACATCCACCGATTAAGAAGAAGTGTCTAATCTTCCCTTCTTTAACAGCACTTACAATCTCGCCTGCATGACTCAAAGTTGCTTTATGTCCAAATCCTACTGTAATTTCCTTAACTTCCTCATCTTTTTCAAAGCCACCAAGTTCCAAAGCTTTATTTATTATTTCAGAAAAATCCTTATACCCATTTTCATCATTAGATATATGTTTTAATCCTTCCCATCCTACAACACTTGTAGAATAAATTCTATCTTTATAAGAATCTCTTGGTTTCATTAAGCAGTTTGTTGTCATTAAAATGCAACCTGGTATACCATCAAACTCCTTTTGTTGATTTTGCCATGCTCCACCAAAGTTACCTACTAAATGTTTGAATTTATTAAGCTTTGGGTATCCATGAGAAGGCAACATTTCACCATGAGTATAAATATTTATTCCCTTGCCTTCTGTTTGTTCAATTAACATTTCAAGGTCTCTTAAGTCATGGCCAGAAACTATTATAAATGGTCCTTTCTTAATATTTACATTTACTCTTGTAGGTGTTGGAGAATTGTATTTGTCATTATTAGCCTTATCTAATACCTCCATAACCTTAACACTCATCTCACCAGTTTTAACTAAGTAAGCAATAAGATCTTTTAAATTTAAACTATCATCAGTAAGTACTGCTAGACCTATAAAATAAAAATCATCTACCTCATCACTTTGATATTTAATAAATCTAGCTTGGTGTGCATATGCCGCAATCCCTTTTAATCCGTATTTTATAGTTTCACGAACGGAGCGAATATCAGCATCTAAATTCTCATCATACATAACTCCTGCTTTTTTTGCATCCTCAAGAATTTGTTCTTTTGTATCACTTAAATTATATAGAGCCTCTTCGCTCTTTACCTCTTCTCCTAATGTTTTTTTTCTAATCTCTTCTTTATTTATTTGTGATCTTCTGAGCATATCCATATGAGACTCAGGGTCAAAGTTTACATTAGTTAATGTCATAAATAATGAATTCTCAACAAATGAGACCAATGACTTATCAATTTTTTCACCTTTAGCTAAAAGTTTGCTAGCGTAACAGCTTATTCCTTTTAACTGATATATGAGCAAATCCTGCATTGCTGCAATCTCGGGTGTTTTACCACAGACCCCTACTTTTGTACAACCTTTTCCACCGAAAGTTTGCTCACATTGAAAACAAAACATTTTTCCTTGCATATGTACTCCTCCTAATTAGTTGAAATAGCCTCTTAGTATTTTGCACATTTTTTACGTGAATATACCAAAGAATTAGTAATAGTTATTTTACTATATTTATAGGTCTACCTTTTATAAATTGGGCCAAGTTATCTACTGCTATATTCATAAGACGTTCCCTAGATTCTTTTGGTGCCCATGCTATATGGGGTGTAATCAAACAATTTTTAGCACTCATAAGTGGATTATCCATTTGAACCGGCTCCACTGACATAACATCTAATCCAGCACCAGCTACCTTACCACTATTTAGAGCGTGCGCTAGATCCTCTTCAACAATTAAAGGGCCTCTAGAAGTGTTTATTATAATAACGCCATCTTTCATTTTCTTAATAGAGTCCTTATTTATTATTCCCTTAGTTTCCTCAAACAAAGGACAGTGTAAACTTATAACATCAGCCCCTTCATATAACTGGTCTAATTCAACATATTTAAAGGTATCTGATATTAATGACTCCTTCTTAGATGGATTATATGCTAAAATATTCATACCAAAAGCTAAAGCAATTGTTGACGTAACAATGCCAATTCGCCCCATACCTATAATACCCATTGTTTTGCCCGCAAGTTCCATCATAGGATAATTCCAAAAACAAAAATCCTTACTATTTGTCCAAGCGCCTTCTCGAACGACTTCATTATGTTCCCCTACATGATGACATATTTCGAGTAATAGAGCAAAAACAAATTGCGCAACTGAATTAGTACCATAAGCTGGAGTATTGGTAACTATAATACCCATCTCCTTTGCAGCTTTTACATCAACCACATTATATCCTGTTGCAAGAACCCCAATGTATTTTATTTTAGGTAACTTTTTTAAAGTATCCATACTTAATGGTGTTTTATTTGTAAGAATTATCTCGCAATCATAAGCTCTATCTACAATTTCATCTAAGTTTGTTCTATCATAAACTTTTAACTCACCTAATTTTTCAAACCCTCTCCAATATAAATCTCCCGGATTTAAAGTGAACCCATCTAATACTACTATCTTCATATATTCCTCCTATAAACATATTTTTCGTTTAATTAAAACAAGGTATAGCGATAAACACTATACCTCAAACATCATTTCAATACTTGCGCCTGGCGGAACCATAGGAGACGCCATCTCATCTGGTGCAACCCTAAAATCAATTACAACAGGACCATCCCATGCTATTGCTTCTTTTAATGCATCTACGACCTGGACATTATGATCAACTCTTATACCTTTAACTCCAAAACCCTCTGCTATTTTTACAAAATCAGTATCTCTCTCAAGTGTTGTACTAGAAAACCTTTTTGAGTAAAACACATTCTGCCATTGCCTAACCATACCCAAAACACCATTATTTAATAATATTATTTTAACTGGTATATTATATCTTGCAACAGTTCCGAGCTCATTAAGATTCATTCTAAAGCTACCATCCCCAGCAATATCAAAAACCATTTCTTTCTTTCCTATACTTGCGCCTATTGCTGCTCCAAAGCCATATCCCATAGTACCTAGTCCTCCAGAACTTATAAAAGTTCTTGGTTTCGTATAGGTGAATGCTTGAGTTGCCCAAATTTGATTTTGGCCTACCTCTGTAGTTATTATAGCATTCCCTTTTGTAATTTCATAAAGTTTTTTAATTACATAAAGAGGATTTACACTTTCAAATTCGTTTATTTTTATGACTTTTTCCTTGTCCTTTTGAATTAGTTCCTTTGCACAAGTTGTCCATTCATTTAACTCCCGACCTTTTAGTTTTTGTAGTAATTTTATTAATACATCAGCTACATTTCCAATTACAAAGCAATCCGCCTTAATATTTTTTGAAACTTCTGCTTCATCTATATCAATATGGATTACTTTAGTGTTTGCTGCAAAAGCAACCGGGTCACTAATAACTCTATCACTAAATCTTGCCCCGATTGCAATTATTAAATCACTTGATGTTATGCACCTATTAGAGGCAAAAGTTCCATGCATGCCAAGCATCCCCGTGTACATAGGGTGTAATCCACTAAAGGCACCTAGCCCCATCATAGTACTACAGACTGGGCATTTCAATTTATCTTGAAATAATAATAATAACTCCTCAGCCCCTGATATATTACACCCACCACCTACTACAATTATTGGTTTTTTCGAGCTTTGAATAGCAGAAATAGCATCATTAAGTTGGCTTTCTTTTACGACTTTATGCTCGATTATCTTTGGAATTTCAGGAAAGTATTCGCACTCCATACCAGTTATATCCTTAGGTATGTCTATAAGCACAGGTCCTGGCCTTCCACTCGTTGCAATTATAAAGGCTTTTCTTATTGTAGGTGCTAATTCCTTAATATCTTTCACTAAAAAATTATGTTTTGTAATAGGCATTGTTATACCAACAATATCAACTTCCTGAAAAGAGTCTTTACCTATTAATGTCGTTGCTACCTGCCCAGTAATTGCAATCATAGGTACAGAATCCATGTAAGCAGTTGCAATCCCTGTAACAAGATTTGTAGCCCCAGGACCTGATGTTGCAAGGCATACGCCAACCTTTCCAGTTGCTCTAGCGTATCCATCAGCAGCATGCGCTGCCCCTTGTTCATGAGAAACTAATATGTGAGTTATCTCCTTAAAAGAATAAATCTCATCATATATATTTAGTACCGCTCCACCTGGATACCCAAATATAATATCAATCCCTTGCTCTTTAAGACATTCAAGCAAAATTTTTGCACCACTGCACTTCATATTAATTCCTCCTTAATTCAGATGATAAAGAGAACCAAGTTCATTTTTAATTTTCTAGAACTTGGTCCTCAAATATAATATTAGTAACTTTTATTTATGTTGTCCTATTTTAAGTATAAAACGTATACTATTTTTTATTCCAAGACATCATTTTTCTAAGCTCAGCACCAACTTTTTCTATTTGATGTTCACTTTCTATTCTCTTTGTTGCATTAAAGAATGGTTTTCCAATTTGGTTTTCTAAAAGCCAATCTCTAGCAAAAACTCCCTTTTGAATATCAGTTAATACGCCTTTCATAGCTTTCTTTGTATCCGCAGTTATTATTTTGCTTCCTGTAATGTAATCACCATATTCTGCAGTATCACTTATTGAATATCTCATCATATTTAAACCACCTTGATTTATTAAATCTACGATAAGTTTCATTTCATGACAACATTCAAAGTATGCCATTTCTGGTTGATATCCAGCTTCTACAAGAGTTTCAAATCCTGCTTTTATAAGTGCTGTAACACCACCACAGAGAACTGCTTGTTCTCCAAACAAATCTGTTTCAGTTTCTTCTTTAAATGAAGTCTCCATAACTCCGGCTCTTGCTCCACCTATTCCTAAAGCGTAACCTAAAGCTACTTCTTTTGCATGTCCTGAGGCATCTTGATGTATAGCTATAAGACATGGTACTCCCTTGCCTTCTAAAAATTGACTTCTAACTGTATGTCCTGGTCCCTTTGGAGCTATAAGGAATACATCAATATCTGCTGGAGGAACTATTTGACCAAAATGAATTGCAAAACCATGAGCAAATACTAAAGCCTTATTTTTTGTAAGATTTGGTGCGATACTTTCTTTATACACTTGTCCCTGCTTTTCATCATTAACTAGGATCATTATAATATCTGCAGCTTTAGCTGCTTCTGATGCAGTCAAAACAGTTAATCCTGCTTTTTCTGCCTTTTCCCAAGATTTACTTCCTACATAAAGACCAACTACAACATCTACACCATTTTCTTTTAAGTTTAGTGCATGTGCATGTCCTTGACTACCATATCCTATTACTGCAACCTTTTTTCCTTTTAAATTATCTAAATTACAATCACTTTCATAATACATCTTAGCCATTATTAATTCCCCCTAATTTTTATCTATATTTTTAGATTACTGCGTCCGAACCTCTTTGCATTGCAATAAATCCACTACCGACTATTTCTAAAATACCAAACGGTTTAATTAAATTTTCAAAAGCACATAACTTGCCGTTATCACCTAAGATTTGAATAATTAATGTTGTCGGAGTTACATCTATAACCGAAACGCCAAAAATTTTTCCTATATTAATAATCTCTTGCCTATTATTACCTTCAGCTTTAACTTTTACAAACAACATTTGCTTACAAATAGAGTTTTCATTATCTAATTGCTCAACTTTATGAACATCCTCTAATTTCCTTATTTGTTTAATTATTTGGTCAATGCCTTCATCATCCCGAACTTTAGTTAGTAAAGTTATTCGGGCTAATTTTTCATCTTCTGTGTGACCAGAGGAAACAGTATCAAGATTAAAACCTCGTCTATTAAATAATGAACATACTCTTGTTAATACTCCTGGGTTGTTGTCAACTAAAATTGACAATACATGTGAAATCAAAATATCGCCTCCCTTTCCACAAGTAAATAATTCCAAGTCGGCTTGTAATTCGTACCAAACATTTTATGTATCGTACCATCTATAAATTGAATTGTCAACGAAATTCAGAATATTTTTTTTATTGACTTATTGACATATTTTATTATTCGTAGTATATTATGTTTCAAGCGTATTTTTAGAAAGATACTGTTTTTTTAAATCTTACTAATATAAAAATAGTCATTTATATATTTTATAAGAGCTTAAGATATTGACAAGCAGTCATTTATTTGATAAAATTATCGCTAATATAATAAAAATTTTGACAGGGACAAATAGGCATCAGGATGTTTTACAGAGAAGGGATAAAGCTGAGAACCCTAAATAATCATATGTTGAAACTTACCCTCGAGTTGTGAACTTAAACTAAGTTATACTTAAAAGTGTATTTACACTTAAAAGTGTACTTATTAGTAGGTTTTACCGGTGTAATCCGTTATCTTAAAATAAGTTATAAATATGGGTGGTACCGCGACGGACTCTTCGCCCCAGTGAAGATGTCTGTTTTTTTGTACCCTTTTTTTAGTCCAAATTTATCAAAACATTCTGTTAATTTTATTTTAGAATATTCTTCTAGATAAGTAGTACCTTAGAAAATACTTTTAAATTTTATAAAGGAGGTTCAATTATATGGGAATGACGATGACGCAAAAAATACTAGCATCACACGCTGGCATGCAAGAGGTAAAGGCCGGCCAATTGGTTATGGCAAATCTTGATTTAGTTTTAGGTAATGATATAACAACACCTGTTGCAATAAATGAGTTTAACAAAATGGGTGTTAATGAAGTTTTCGATAAAAAGAAGATTGCTATAGTTCCAGATCATTTTGCTCCAAATAAAGACATAAAATCTGCTGAGCAATGTAAGTGTACCCGTGAATTTGTATATGAAAAAGGAATTGAAAATTACTTTGAGGTAGGACAAATGGGTATAGAGCATGCATTATTACCAGAAAAAGGGCTTGTAGTATCTGGAGATGTTGTAATAGGTGCAGATTCTCACACTTGTACTTATGGTGCTTTAGGCGCTTTTTCAACTGGAGTTGGATCAACTGACATGGCAGCCGGAATGGCTAGTGGAAAATGTTGGTTTAAGATTCCAGAAGCAATACAATTCGTTTTAACTGGCAAAATGCAAAAATGGGTTTGTGGTAAAGATGTAATACTCCACATTATCGGAATGATTGGAGTAGATGGTGCTCTGTACCAATCAATGGAATATACAGGATCTGGAGTTGCTAACCTATCTATGGATGACAGATTTACAATATCTAATATGGCTATTGAAGCAGGTGCCAAAAATGGAATATTTGAAGTTGATGATAAAACTTTAGAATATGTAAAAGACCATTCAACTAAAGTCCCTGTAATATTTAAGGCTGACGCTGATGCAACATATTCAAGGATAATAAGGATTGATTTAAGTACTATAAGACCAACAATAGCCTTCCCTCACCTTCCAGATAACACCAGAACTATTGATGAAGTTGGCGAAGTTAAAATTGATCAAGTAGTTATTGGTTCTTGTACTAACGGAAGAATAGAAGACCTTAGAATGGCAGCAAGTATCTTCAAAGGTAAAAAAGTCGATCCTAAAATAAGAACACTAATCTTTCCTGCTACTCAAAAAATTTACCTTCAGGCCCTTAGGGAAGGTTTAATTGAAATATTTATAGAGGCTGGAGTTGCAGTAAGCACTCCAACTTGCGGACCTTGCCTTGGTGGATACATGGGAGTGCTTGCAAATGGTGAGCGGGCTTTGTCCACTACAAACAGAAACTTTGTTGGCAGAATGGGGCATCCCGGAAGTGAAGTATATCTTTGCAGTCCAGCAATAGCCGCAGCATCAGCAATAACCGGAAAAATTTCGTCTCCAGAGGAGGTAATGTAATGTTTAAAGGAAAAGCTATAAAATATGGTAATAATGTAGATACTGATGTTATAATTCCTGCAAGATATCTTAATACCTCAGATGCAAATGAACTTGCATCTCATTGCATGGAGGATATAGATAAAGATTTTACTAGCAAAGTTAAAAATGGTGACATAATGGTTGCTGGTAAAAACTTTGGTTGTGGATCTTCAAGGGAGCATGCCCCTCTTGCTATAAAAACTTCAGGAATTAGTTGTATAATTGCTGAAAACTTTGCAAGAATATTCTACAGAAATTCAATTAATATAGGTTTACCAATACTCGAATGCACCCAGGCTGCCGAGGATATTGAAGAAGGAAATGAAATAACAGTTGATGTTATTTCTGGAGTTATCACAAATACCACAAAAGGAAAAACTTACATGGCAATACCATTTCCAGCATTTATGCAAGATATCATAGCTTCGCAGGGACTTATTAATTACCTTAAAGAAAGGACTGAGGATTAATGAAAGAAATAGCAGTAATTCGTGGAGATGGAATTGGACCAGAGATTGTTGATGGTGCAATTAAGGTATTAGATGTAATATCTCAAAAATATAATATCCCATTTGTTTATACAAATCTTTTAATGGGTGGGGTAGCTATAGATGAAACTGGAGTACCTCTTCCAAAAGAAACAATAGACATTTGTAAACGGAGTGATGCGGTTTTACTTGGTTCTGTCGGTGGTCCTAAGTGGGATAAACTTCCTGGTGATCAAAGACCAGAAGCTGGACTGCTTGGAATTAGAAAAGCCCTTGAGGTTTTTGCAAACCTAAGACCTGCTATTCTTTTTCCACAATTAAAGGAAGCTTCAGCTCTTAAGCCAGAAGTTCTTAAAGGTAATATTGATATTATGGTTATACGTGAATTAACAGGTGGTATATATTTTGGTGAAAAATCTAGAATAGACCTACCCTCAGGTGGCCAAAAAGCATGGGATACAATGGCTTACTCAACTTATGAAATAGAAAGAATAGCCCGTGTTGGTTTTGAAACTGCAAGAAAAAGGACTAAAAAGCTTACATTAGTTGATAAAGCAAATGTGCTTGAGACCTCAAGACTGTGGAGAGAAATTGTTCTAAAAATGTCTGCTGATTACCCAGATGTAACTCTTGAAGTACAATTAGTTGATAGTTGTGCAATGCAACTTATAAAAAATCCAGGACAATTTGATACTATTCTAACTGAAAACATGTTCGGTGATATCCTAAGTGATGAGGCTTCAATGCTTACTGGATCGCTTGGAATGTTACCTTCTGCAAGTTTAGGTAATGGCACTCTTGGTATATATGAACCAATACATGGCTCAGCACCAGATATTGCAGGTAAAGATATCGCTAATCCAATTGCAACTATAATGAGTGCTGCAATGATGCTTAGATATAGTTTTAATATGGAAAGTGCTGCAAAAGATATTGAAGATGCGGTATCTAATGTTTTAGATAATAAATATAGAACCATTGACATTATGGAGCCTAATATGAAATGTGTTGGAACTATTGAAATGTCAGAACTTATTGCAAATGAAATAAAATAGACATATTTATTTTAATATTCTAAAGGGAGATGTTTAAATTGTCATATAAAAAATATAAACCTTATGGTGGTATAAATATTAAGGATCGTCAGTGGCCTAATAATTTAATTGAAAAGGCTCCCATTTGGTGTAGCGTTGATTTAAGAGATGGCAATCAATCTCTTCCTGTTCCAATGAACGTTGATGAGAAAGTTAAATTATTTAAACTTCTTGTGGATATTGGTTTTAAAGAAATAGAAGTAGGTTTCCCTTCCGCCTCAAATACTGAATATCAATTTTTAAGAACACTTATAGAAGATGATCTTATTCCGGAAGATGTAACTATTCAAGTTTTAACACAATCAAGAGAACATTTAATCAAGAAAACCTTTGAAGCCCTCAAAGGAGCAAAAAAAGCAATTGTCCACCTTTATAATTCAACTTCAGTTTTACAACGAAGAGTTGTTTTTCATAAAAGTAAACAAGAAATTATTGATATTGGAGTAACTGGTGCAAAACTTCTAATGAAATACAAAGATAAATACCCAGAAACAGATTTTTATTTTGAATATTCTCCTGAAAGTTTTACTGGAACAGAACTTGAATACTCTCTTCAAATTTGTGAAGCTATATTAGACGTCTTACAACCAACGCCATCAAAAAAGGTTATTTTGAACCTACCATCAACAGTCGAAATGGCCACTCCTAATATTTATGCAGATCAAATTGAATGGTTCTGCAGGAATGTTAAAAGGAGAGAAAACATTATTATAAGTCTTCATACTCATAATGATAGGGGTACTTGTACTGCGGCTTCCGAGCTTGGAATTCTTGCAGGGGCTGACAGGATTGAGGGTACACTATTTGGAAATGGTGAACGAACTGGAAATCTTGATCTTATGACTATGGCTTTAAATATGCATGTTCAAGGAATAGATTCTAAATTAGATTTTTCAAATCTTTATGAGATTGTAGACATATATGAATTATGCACAAGGATGAAGGTACATGAGCGTCATCCATATGCTGGTAAACTTGTATACACAGCATTTTCTGGATCGCACCAAGACGCAATCAAAAAAGGACTTAAAGCCCTTAAAGATGAGAATAATAATTATTGGGATGTTCCATATCTTCCAATTGACCCACATGATGTCGGACGAGATTACGAGGAAGTTATTCGTATTAACAGCCAATCCGGTAAAGGTGGTGCTGCATTTATAATGGAAAATGAATTTGGTTTTATATTACCTAAGGCTATGCAGGCTGACTTTGGCAATATAGTAAAAAATAAAACTGACCTACTTGGCACAGAATTATTGGGAAATCAAATTTATGATTTATTTGAAAAAGAATACTTAAATTTAAAAAGTCCAAATCTATTGAAGAACTATACCATTCAATCAGTACAAAATGTTGAAACAGATGAAAATATAGTAAATATCAATGCTCTAATTTCAGTAAACGGGAAAGAAATGAATATTTCCGGTGTAGGTAATGGTCCAGTAGATGCATTCTTCAATGCACTACATAAATCAAATATTAATGGCTATAACTTTATATCTTATGATGAACATGCTCTAGGTAGTGGCTCAAACTCAAAAGCTGCTACTTATATACAAATAGAATACAATGACAAAAGGTATTTTGGAGTTGGTGTTTCTGCAAATATTGATACGGCTTCACTAAATGCTTTATTTAGTGCTATTAATAGAAAAAGCTAATCTGATAAAGGGAGCCTGAGTATTACACTCAAACTCCCTTTATTATGATTTTATAAGGTACTCTTTTAAATCCTCTACACCCTGTCTATCAAATGCACTTACCTTGAAAATTCTTTCTACACCTGCATTTAATAAAAATTCTTCTGCTATTTTTATCTTGTTCTCTTCATAGCACAAATCAATTTTAGTAATAATTCCAATAACAGGTTTTGCAAATCTACTAGCAAAACTCGGTGGAAAAACACTATTTTCCTCCGTACAATCCTGAACCATACCAATTACATCGCTGTCTACAGATGTAATTATAAGTGCATTATAAAAAAATCTACTTTCAATATACTCACCAGGAGTATCTATAATGCTATCAATAATTTCAACTGTCTGGGTCTTTTTATAAAAAAGATTTTTTTTATTTAATGCTTGAGTAAGTGTAGTCTTGCCACAACTTGTTTTTCCAATTAACATTAACTTTTTCATATACCCCTCCTAAGATTTAGTTATGCTACACTCAGCAAACTTAAGAACACTCGTAAGAAGTTTTAAAACCTGTGTAAGTGCTGACTCTACACTACCTACATCCCCAATTATAACCACTGTACCACTAAACCTATCTACAAACCCAATAGTTACATCTGCTGCCTTTGTCGCAACATCTGCGGCTATAATAGCAGCCTCTCCAGGTGTTATTGTAAGTATCCCAAGGGCGCCCATATTCTCTGATATAAGTCCTAGCTTTTTGTATAAATCTTTGTTTGGATTTGCAATTAAATGGGCTAATGTAACTTGCTTTCCCGGTACATATTCCTGTATTACCCTTTGCTTATCTTCCATAATATTTTAGCAACTCCTTATTAATTATTATAAACTTTATTAAATAGAGTTATTATTTCTTCAAGCCTTGGCACCCTAGGATTAGTTTGCGTACATCTATCCTCTATGGCAATACTCGCCATTTCATTAACTTCCCTTTTAAAATCTTCTTCCTTTATTCCTGTTTCTTTTAATGACGTAGGAATATTTAATTCCTTTAAAATCATATTTATAGCTATTATTAAACTTTTTACTCCTTCGGAAACATTTGATGATGGCAATCCTAATATTTTAGCTATTTCTGAATATCTTTTGGCAGCATATGTATATTTACTTGAATCAAAATCTTTTATATCTGCATTAAATTCTATTACATATGGAAGTAATATAGCATTAGCTCTTCCATGCGACACATGGAATTTTGCACCAATGATATGTGCCATTCCATGATTTAATCCTAAAGATGCATTGTTAAATGCTATTCCGGCAATACAAGAAGCATTGTGCATTTTAGTTCTTGCTTCTAAATTATTACCATCCTTATATGCATTTATTAAGTTCTGAAAAACTAATTTTATAGATTTTTCAGCCAAGGCATCTGTATAATCGGTTGCCCTTGTCGACACGAATGCTTCTATATCATGAGTTAGTACATCCATTCCTGTATCTGCTGTTATAAAATCGGGTACTGTACAAACAAGTTCTGCGACTAATATAGCCTCATCCGGTTGTAACTCCTCTGATATTAACGGATACTTTATATTCTTATTTTTATCTGTAATTACAGAAATACTTGTAACCTCAGAGCCGGTACCACTGGTTGTAGGTATAGCTATAAGCTTAATTTTTTTATTACTTTTCATATTAGAACCCATATTAGCTTTTAATTTTAAATTAAAATCACATATCGCCTTTGCTGCATCTATTGCAGACCCTCCCCCTAAAGCTATAACTACATCTGGATTAAATTTCATCATAACTTCAATACCTTTTGCCACAATTTCAACTGATGGGTCTGGTACAATATCTGAAAAAACAATATACTCAACATTGCCCTTTGAAATTTCATCAGTAATTTTATTTATAACACCTGACTTTACCATAAAAGGGTCAGTTACTATAAATGCCTTATGACAATTAAGTTGGCTTAATCTTTTTAATGAACCTTCTCCAAAAAATACTTGTGTTCTAAAGCTAAAATTTTTCATTAACATCCTCCTTTCATAATAAAATCCAAATAAAACGATTACACAGTTTGATTTATTCTATCACATTTTATATAAAAAAGAAAAGTAGAATAAAATATATATTATTCTACTTTTTATTTAATCTATAATTTCTTAAAATTTGATCCATAATTTTGTTTGTTCGTGCTCCACTAATTCCTGTACTTTTGCATACTTCCAGACCATTAAGTTCGTTTACGATGCTTTGAATTAATTGCATCTGAATATGAATGGGCTTTACTATGTTAAATGGAGTGATACCATTAATTGTTGTCAATAAAACTGGCTCTGCTCCAAAAGTGGAAAATGATATTTTTCCGAGGCTTCCAACAATCTCATTCATATCATAATTAGAAAAACTTGAGAAACACCAAGTCCCTGTTCCCTTGACACCAGACTCAAATGCTAGTGAAGCTGTCACAACATCTTCCGCCTCATATAATTTAGCTTGATTATCAGCATAACCGCAGGCTTCCTCAATTGGTCCCAAGATATAATCTAAAACATCTAATGTATGAGAAGCAAGGTCCATAAATTCTCCTCCTCCTGAAATTTTTGGTATGACTCTCCACGGAAATTCACCAGACTTTAGATCTTTTTGTACTATTTTTTTGTATAATACAACTGTAACGAAACGTATTTCTCCAATTTTTCCTGAATCGATTAATTCTTTAACCTTATTAAAACGATCTAAAGCCCTCCTGTAATATGCAACAAATAATGAGACTCCAGCATTCTCACACGCCTGTATCATATCAGTGCATTCTTCAAAATTACGAGCCATAGGTTTTTCAACATAAACTGGCTTTCCTGCCTCTGCACATTGTAATGTGTATTCTTTATGATATGCAGGTGGTGTAGCTATATAAACAACATCAACATCAGGATCATTTATTAATTCTTCTGCATTATCATACCACTTTGGTACATTATGACGAGTAGCATAATCTTTGGCAAGTTCCCCATTACGTCTCATAACAGCTACTAATTGTGAATTTTTTGCCAGTTGAAATCCTGGACCACTTTTAACCTCAGTAACATCTCCACATCCAATGATTCCCCAACGTATTGTCTTCATAGCAACCTATCTCCTTTTTCATTATATTCATTTAAAACTTTATTTCCGCTACATAATCTTTATTATTTAGCTATTTTAATATAAGTATATCAAAAATATATAGTATTAGTAAAGAATTTCAATTCAATGTTTATATAAATTTAAAAAGATATCACTGAAAGTATTCACTTATAATATTAACGAAAAAAAACACTAAGATAAACTTAGTGTTTTTTTTATTACCTGGCGACAACCTACTCTTCCACAAGGTCACCCCTGCAGTACCATCGGCGCATTGAAGCTTAACCTTCGTGTTCGGTATGGGAACGGGTGTTACCTTCAGGCCATAATCACCAGATGAGAATATAAATATTCTCTGAAAATTGCACAGTGTTTTCGCATTTTATTATTATATCTTGGTCAAGCCCTCGACTTATTAGTATTAGTCAGCTGAACATGTTACCATGCTTACACCTCTAACCTATCAACCTGGTGGTCTTCCAGGAGTCTTACTTACATCGCACTTACGTGCGAGTAATGGGAAATCTCATCTTAGGGTGGGCTTCACGCTTAGATGCTTTCAGCGTTTATCCCTTCCAAACATAGCTACCCAGCGATGCCACTGGCGTGACAACTGGTGCACCAGAGGTTTGTCCATCCCGGTCCTCTCGTACTAAGGACAGCTCCCTTCAAATTTCCTACGCCCGCGACGGATAGGGACCGAACTGTCTCACGACGTTCTGAACCCAGCTCGCGTGCCGCTTTAATGGGCGAACAGCCCAACCCTTGGGACCTACTTCAGCCCCAGGATGCGACGAGCCGACATCGAGGTGCCAAACCTCCCCGTCGATGTGGACTCTTGGGGGAGATCAGCCTGTTATCCCCGAGGTAGCTTTTATCCGTTGAGCGATGGCCCTCCCACGAGGTACCACCGGATCACTAAGCCCGACTTTCGTCCCTGCTCCACTTGTAAGTGTCGCAGTCAGGCTCCCTTCTGCCTTTGCACTCTTCGCGCGATTTCCAACCGCGCTGAGGGAACCTTTGGGCGCCTCCGTTACTCTTTCGGAGGCGACCGCCCCAGTCAAACTGCCCACCTAACAATGTCCTGTGACCAGATTCATGGCCTCCAGTTAGAACCTCAGTACTGTCAGGGTGGTATCCCAAGGATGACTCCACACAGGCTGACGCCCATGTATCGTAGTCTCCCACCTATCCTGTACAGACAATACCGAAATTCAATGCTAAGCTACAGTAAAGCTCTACGGGGTCTTTCCGTCCAATCGCGGGTATCCAGCATCTTCACTGGAACTACAATTTCGCCGGATGTACTGTTGAGACAGTGCCCAAATCATTACGCCATTCGTGCGGGTCGGAACTTACCCGACAAGGAATTTCGCTACCTTAGGACCGTTATAGTTACGGCCGCCGTTTACTGGGGCTTAAGTTCATAGCCTCGCCAAGAGCAAGCTCTCAGCTAACTAATCCCCTTAACCTTCCAGCACCGGGCAGGCGTCAGCCCCTATACATCAGCTTTCGCTTTAGCAGAGACCTGTGTTTTTGCTAAACAGTTGCTTGGGCCTATTCTCTGCGACCTACTTACGTAGGCACCCCTTCTCCCGAAGTTACGGGGTCAATTTGCCGAGTTCCTTAACAGTAATTCTTCCGATGGTCTTAGGATTCTCTCCTCACCTACCTGTGTCGGTTTGCGGTACGGGCACCAATATCCTCGATAGAGACTTTTCTTGGCAGCGTGGAATCAGATACTTCAGCAATAAATTGCCTTCCCCATTACATCTCAGCGTTAAGAGCAAACGGATTTGCCTGCTTGCTCCGCCTAAATGCTTAGACACACATCCAATAGTGTGCACATCTTATCCTCCTGCGTCATCCCATTTCTAATAACGTCCATTGGTGGTATCGGAATATCAACCGATTGTCCATCACCTACGCCTTTCGGCCTCGGCTTAGGTCCCGACTAACCCTGAGAGGACGAGCCTTCCTCAGGAAACCTTAGGTTTTCGACCGTTAAGATTCTCACTTAACTCTCGCTACTCATGCCAACATTCTCACTTCTGTACCGTCCACCACTCCTTACGGTATGACTTCAGCCAGTACAGAAAGCTCCTCTACCGCTTACACAATTGTGTAAACCCATAGCTTCGGTGGTAAGTTTTAGCCCCGGACATCTTCGGCGCAGGATCTCTTGACTAGTGAGCTATTACGCACTCTTTGAATGAGTGGCTGCTTCTGAGCCAACATCCTAGTTGTCTTAGAAATCCCACATCCTTTTCCACTTAACTTACACTTTGGGACCTTAGCTGATGGTCTGGGCTGTTTCCCTTTTGACTACGGATCTTATCATTCGCAGTCTGACTGCCGAAATAAAAGTATATGGCATTCGGAGTTTGATAGGGTTCAGTAACTGTTGTCAGCCCCTAGCCCATTCAGTGCTCTACCTCCATTACTCAATTAATCGACGCTAGCCCTAAAGCTATTTCGAGGAGAACCAGCTATCTCCGAGTTCGATTGGAATTTCTCCGCTATCCACAGCTCATCCCATGGTTTTTCAACACCAACGTGGTTCGGACCTCCACGGAATTTTACTTCCGCTTCATCCTGGCCATGGATAGGTCACCCGGTTTCGGGTCTACGACATGCAACTAGAACGCCCTATTCAGACTCGGTTTCCCTTCGGCTCCGTACCTTAAGTACTTAACCTTGCTACATATCGTAACTCGTTGGCTCGTTCTACAAAAAGCACGCCGTCACACATAAAAAGTGCTTCGACCGGTTGTAGGCACACGGTTTCAGGTTCTATTTCACTCCCCTTCCGGGGTTCTTTTCACCTTTCCCTCACGGTACTTCTTCACTATCGGTCACTAGGTAGTATTTAGCCTTGGGAGGTGGTCCTCCCAGCTTCCCACAAGGTTTCACGTGTCTCGTGGTACTCTGGATTAGATCTGACTGTTCTTCCTTTTCATTTACAGGCCTATTACCTTCTGCGGAGCAGCTTTCCAGCTATCTTCAATTAAAGAATTGCAGTATTTATGATCTATCCTCAACCCCTAAGTCAAAGACTTAGGTTTGGGCTCTTTCCCTTTCGCTCGCCGCTACTTAGGAAATCGATATTTCTTTCTCTTCCTCCGGGTACTTAGATGTTTCAGTTCCCCGGGTGTACCTCTGCATACCTATTTATTCAGTATGCAGTACATAGTTGTTACTATGTGGGTTCCCCCATTCGGAAATCTTTGGATCACAGGCTATTTGCGCCTACCCAAAGCTTATCGCAGCTTAACGCGTCCTTCTTCGGCTCCTAGTGCCAAGGCATTCGCCATGCGCCCTTTGTAGCTTGACCTTTGATTCTGTCTATTTACATAGACGTCTTGTTACTTAATATTAATTTTGCGAAATCGTAATAAATTAATCTATAACCACTTGCGTGGATTTAAATCTTTTTAAAACAACTTTATACACTGTGCAATTTTCAAAGAACATTTAAGAAAAACTATTAATTAATTAGCTCCTAAGAGTTAATATAATTAGTCTCTCAAAATTAAACAGAGAAATAGGAACGAGTAATTACAATAGATATTTTGAAGAATAATTAAATTCTTCTATTGCATCGACCGAAGTCAATACATCTACTCCCTAGAAAGGAGGTGATCCAGCCGCAGGTTCTCCTACGGCTACCTTGTTACGACTTCACCCCAATCATCGATCCCACCTTCGGCCGCTGGCTCCTTACGGTTACCTCACGGACTTCGGGTGTTACCAACTCTCATGGTGTGACGGGCGGTGTGTACAAGGCCCGGGAACGTATTCACCGCGACATGCTGATTCGCGATTACTAGCAACTCCGGCTTCATGTAGGCGAGTTGCAGCCTACAATCCGAACTGGGATGAGTTTTTGAGTTTGGCTCCACCTTGCGGTCTTGCATCTCTTTGTACTCACCATTGTAGCACGTGTGTAGCCCTAGACATAAGGGGCATGATGATTTGACGTCATCCCCACCTTCCTCCCGGTTAACCCGGGCAGTCTCACTAGAGTGCTCAACTTAATGGTAGCAACTAATGATAAGGGTTGCGCTCGTTGCGGGACTTAACCCAACATCTCACGACACGAGCTGACGACAACCATGCACCACCTGTCACCTTGTCCCGAAGGACTTCACTCATCTCTGAGTTATGCAAGGGATGTCAAGTCTAGGTAAGGTTCTTCGCGTTGCTTCGAATTAAACCACATGCTCCGCTGCTTGTGCGGGCCCCCGTCAATTCCTTTGAGTTTTAATCTTGCGATCGTACTCCCCAGGCGGAATACTTAATGTGTTAACGGCGGCACCGAGGTTCGACCCCCGACACCTAGTATTCATCGTTTACGGCGTGGACTACCAGGGTATCTAATCCTGTTTGCTCCCCACGCTTTCATGCCTCAGCGTCAGTTACAGTCCAGTAAGTCGCCTTCGCCACTGGTGTTCTTCCTAATCTCTACGCATTTCACCGCTACACTAGGAATTCCACTTACCTCTCCTGCACTCTAGACACCCAGTTTCAAATGCAGCACCCAAGTTAAGCTCGGGTATTTCACATCTGACTTAAATGTCCGCCTACGCATCCTTTACGCCCAGTAAATCCGGACAACGCTTGCCACCTACGTATTACCGCGGCTGCTGGCACGTAGTTAGCCGTGGCTTCCTCCTCTGGTACCGTCATTATCGTCCCAGAAGACAGAACTTTACAACCCGAAGGCCTTCATCATTCACGCGGCGTTGCTGCGTCAGGGTTTCCCCCATTGCGCAATATTCCCCACTGCTGCCTCCCGTAGGAGTCTGGACCGTGTCTCAGTTCCAATGTGGCCGATCACCCTCTCAGGTCGGCTACGCATCGTTGCCTTGGTGGGCCTTTACCTCACCAACTAGCTAATGCGCCGCGGGTCCATCTCAAAGTGAAATTCCGAAAAATTCCTTTGATGTTAAGATCATGCGATCAAAACATATTATGCGGTATTAATCTCCCTTTCGGGAGGCTATTCCCCTCTTTGAGGCAGGTTACCCACGTGTTACTCACCCGTCCGCCGCTAATTGATCCCGAAGGATCGCATCGCTCGACTTGCATGTGTTAGGCACGCCGCCAGCGTTCGTCCTGAGCCAGGATCAAACTCTCAATTTAAAAGTTTACACTTTTTTAGTTGAAATAATTAATCTGCGACAACTGTTAAGTTGTTACGCAAGCTCATTACATACTTTTTAGTCTTACGACTAAAATATTACTTTTACTAAAGTAATTGACTGGTTAAAATAAAATATTATTTCATTTCTTTACCTATTTCTCTGTTTAATTTTCAAAGACCAATTTGCTTTGTCATCAAGTGACGACTTCTACTATGATACTAGGTTTTTCTTATTTTGTCAACTACTTCTTTAAAATAAATTTTTATTTAAACTCTATTAAATTGTAATTAACAGTTAGTTTAGTGTGCCACTTCTATGTGACGACAAGGAGTATTCTATCATATATATATAAGGTCACTTTTAACATAAATAGATTCTAATAAGATTAACTCTATATTGCTACATATAGGTCTAAATAATTCAATATACCGCATTCGGATACGCATGGATAAGTTACACAAAAATAGAGACTGTCAACATTATTGCCAATCTCCTAGACCTATATTTCTAAACACTTTTCTGATACTTAGCTACGTACTCATAAGATAAGAAATATGCTCTCAAATCTTCCCCAACAATGCTACAAATACTATTTAATAACTTATTATCTTCTTGTGTTAATTCACTACTATAATGAAATATAAATTGATTAATATATCCGCACTCATGGAAAATTTTGCATATGTCTGGTAATGTAAAAAATTTATTATTACTTCTATTTATAATAGAAGTTTCATTGTACATAAAACTTCCCTTTAATAACTCTTTTATAACTGAGTGATGCATTAGGTTAGGAATAGTCGCAATTACATATCCACCCGGTTTTAAAAATCTTTTTATCTCATTCAATAGTCTCCATGGATCTTTACTTAACTGAAGTCTATTCCCAAGTATAATATAATCAAAAAAACTTATCTTATCTTCTTTAAACCTCATACAATAATCTACTTCAAAATCAGACTCCATTAACTCTAGAACCTTCCCACCTAATTTTGCTAGACTCTCATTTGTTTCAATACCATATATTTTAGAATTAGGATACATATATTTAAGCTTAAGTAATGTAGCCCCGAGTCCACAATCAAACTCAAGAATATTTAGCCCTTTTTCTTTCGGCTCATTTATACGTCCTATTATATCAAATTTTAATGTGCTGGCTACATTAGGATTAAATCCCCACTTATCTTCAATTTTTTTACGATTTGCCTTTAGGAGATTGTTAAATTTAGTAGAATCTTTATTAAACGATGAACTACCAAAATGATGTATAAAGCTGTCATTACAAAGTACCATCCTATATCCGGCTTCTATAATTCTCATGCATAGATCATCATCTTCGAAATTTCCTGGTGTAAATCTCTCATCCATATAGCCAATTGTATTGAGAACATCTCTCTTTACAATCATACAAAATGCCACAAGTCTCGTTTTCTCTTCCCATTTATTTGGGTCTGAAATGTTATTGTCATCAGCAAATGGAATCATATCCTTAACATCAATATAAGGCACACTTACAGACTGATAATTAGAACAATTATTAGTTATAGATGCGGCTGCTCCCAATTTATCATCACTGTAAAGAGCTATTTTAAGATTGTCAAGCCACCGTGGAGTAACTACCGTATCATTATTTAAAAATAAAATATCATTTTCTTTGTCCGATGCAGCTATTCCAATATTGCATCCCTTTGGGAAGCCTACATTTTCATCATTTAAAATAACTTTTATATCCTTTTGCTCTTTAAGCCATTCCCTCGTTCCATCACTAGAATTATTATCAACTACAATTATCTCATAAGTGTTTTCTTTAGTATATTTCCTTATGCTATCAATACATATGTGGTTATAAATAAGATTGTTGTAAGTTAAAATTATTATTGAAGTCTTTCTGCTTTCAATCATGACTTTATCACTTCCTCTAACACTTAGTGCAACGAATTAAACCTCAATTACATATTATTCTTAGCGTTAAAAAGTGTACCAGCCTATTTATAAATTTGCCTAATTCTTATAAAAATTTAAAATACACCTACTTATATTACTGTTTTTTATAAACAGGTTTCCCATTTTAAACCATAGCATATTATATACTGTAGATTTTTTTAGGAGGCTTATATGATAACTATTAGTTTATGTATGATTGTAAAAAATGAGGAGGACGTTTTAGGTAGGTGCCTAGAATGTGTTAAAGATATCGTTGACGAAATTATTATAGTAGATACTGGTTCCACAGATAATACGAAAGAAATTGCTTTAGAATATACAGACAAAATATTTGATTTCCAGTGGATTGATGACTTTTCTGCGGCGAGAAACAATGCTTTTTCTAAAGCAACTAAGGATTATATTCTTTGGCTAGATGCTGATGATATGATTCTAGAAGAAGATATAAAGAAATTTAAAGAACTTAAGCAAACTTTAACTCTAGATGTGGATAATGTAATGATGATGTATAATGTAGGCTTTGATGAAACTGGAGCCGTTACCTTATCATATTTTAGAGAGCGTTTATCAAAGAGGTCAAATAATAGTC
Source organism: Clostridium estertheticum (assembly GCF_026650985.1). Taxonomy (GTDB): domain Bacteria; phylum Bacillota; class Clostridia; order Clostridiales; family Clostridiaceae; genus Clostridium_AD; species Clostridium_AD estertheticum_C. Next base: position 32,785 of record NZ_CP086239.1, on the reverse strand, counting down.
AATGGATGGAGCCTGTACATGAATGTTTACTAATTGGAGGAAATACTATAAATACAGACATCTGCATAACACATAGAAAAGAACATGCAGCAGTACAAGGTAGAAATATATCCATCTACAAAAAAATACTAGCAGAAGGAACCCCCTTAACACCAAGAGGATTGTTCTATTATTCTAGGGAGTTATATCAAAATGGATTTATTGAAGAAGCAATAAAATATTTTAATGAATTTTTAGATACTGAACATGGCTGGGTAGAAGATAATATAAGCTCATGTTTTGATCTTTCTAAATGTTATAACATTATAGGTGATAAAAAAAGTATGCTTAAAATATTACTTCGAAGTTTTGAATATGATACTCCAAGGGCAGAAATATGTTGTAACATTGGAACTTATTATTTTGAATCTTTAGATTATAACAAAGCCATCTTTTGGTATAAACTTGCAGCAAATCTTGATAAACCAGTTAATAGCTGGGGCTTTATATCTCATGATTTTTGGGGGTATATACCCAATATACAGCTCTCTGTCTGCTATGATAGGTTAGGTAATAGAGAAAATTCCATAAAATTTAATGATAAAGCAGCTGAGTATAAGCCTAATTCTCAAGCTGTACAACAAAATAGAGATTATTTTAAAAGAACTGCCGTATAACTCATTGATACTTTAAAATTTAATTGAGAATATATTATTAAAAATTTTCTTAATCATATTCTCTAATGGGAGATAGTTAAATGGAAAATAAAAAAATATTTTTAACTGGTGGGGCTGGTTTTATTGGCTCTCGCATAATCGAAATGCTTCGCAATAATAACGAAATTTTAATTTATGATAATCTAACAAGAGATTCTATTAAATACACATCACTACTAGATAACAAAAATATAAATTTAATAAAAGGAGATATTTTAGATTATTTTTCTCTAAAAAAAGCTATAGATGATTTTAAACCCAATGTTGTAATTCATCTTGCTGCAATAGCAGGTATAGAGACCGTTATTAAAAGTCCAGTAAACACTATGAAAGTTAATATGATAGGAACTGCGAATATTTTAGAAGCATTAAAGGACTATGCAAACTATATAGATAAATTTATTGATTTTTCTACAAGTGAGGTTTTTGGTACTTATGCCTATAAAGTAGATGAGAAATGTACAACAAACCTGGCTCCCGTTGGTGAGGCTAGATGGACTTATTCAGTAAGTAAACTTGCAGCGGAACATTTAACACACAGTTATTATAAAGAATATGGACTTAAGGTTGTTACCATTAGACCATTTAATATATATGGTCCAGGTCAAGTTGGTGAAGGTGCTGTCCATCAATTTATAATGCGAGCAATTAGAAATGAACAGATACAAATACATGGTGATGGTGATCAGATTAGATCCTGGTGTTATATTGAGGATTTTGTTAATGGAATATCATTGTGTCTTGAGAAGGAAGAAGCCGTAGGTAATTCCTTTAACATTGGAAATCCTAGAGGAACTATAACTATTGGAATGCTAGCACAATTAATAAAACAAATTGCGGGCTCTAAATCAGAAATTATTTATGTTCCCAAAAATTATGTAGATGTTGAATTAAGAGTACCAAATATAGACAAAGCTGTAGACTTATTAGGTTATAGTCCCAAGTATGATTTAACTTCAGGCTTAACAAAAACTATTGAATGGTATAGGAATTTAGAAAAATAGCCTGACCCTGATACACATGATTATATCATATGTAGTATAGCAATGTTAATCATTACTATACTATATTTCCCTGTGCATACAATTAACGCAATTATTTTTTATTCTCTTGTTTTTATTACTTTTGCAGGTAGACCTACTGCAATAGATAATGCTGGTATATTTTGATTTACTACTGCATTTGCACCTATTATACTTCCCTCTCCAATTGTTACCCCAGGAAGAATTACAGACCCTATTCCAATATTACAATTATCTTTTATATTTATTGGTAAATACTCTAATCCTGAAAATAAAATTATAGCATCACCTTTTGTTTCTTTATGCTTTGCTCCATGAATTTTTACCATTGGCCCAATCCCAACATTTTTACCAATAATAATACCTGCCGCGCCATGAATAAAACATTGTTGACCAATCCATGTGTTAGACCCAATCTTTAGAATAGAGTTATAATATCCTTTTAATATGGTATCATGACCTACATAAACATTATCGCCTATTTCAATATTTTCCGGAAAAATTATTCTCACACCATCCTCAATTATAACATTTTCCCCACACTTTTTAAGCTTATTCTTGTCTGGGATTCCTGCTCCTTCGCTCTTCCATAATTTGTACTTCATCTCAAATCTGTCCTTCTTTCTTTAATGACATGAAAAATAATTCAAGTCCCTCATTTAAATTCATCTGCATATTATAATTCAATGACCTACATATTTTTTTACCACTTCCCATTAAATTATCTATATCATTGTCACAATATATAAACTTAGGCTCATGAACGTTTATTATAAATGCAATTTTTCTACAAATCTCTTCTATAGAAATAAACTCATTACCACAAATATTAAATGTCCCCTCCAAATCATTTCCAATAATATTTTCCACTATATTTACAACATCAAAAATATGAATTGGATTAATTATTGGCAGCCCATTTTTGTTCAACATAATCTTATTTTTCTCTAAAATATCATTAAATAAGTTACCGATTAATCTACCCTTTTGTCCGTCACCATACGGAAAAAACAATCTTAAAATTACAATAGATAATTTACCTTTATATAATTCACATATTTCTTCTGAAAAATATTTACTTAATGAATATATTTCCTTTGCATTACAAGTATCATCTTCATCCAATATATTTTTTCTAAATCCATATACACCTCCAGTTGATACTAGAATAAATTTCTTTATTTTATTTCTCACGCCAAATTCTAATAATTCCAAAGTCGATTTTACATTAATATCTATATATTCAGATTTGTTTATATTATCATTGCCTACTATTGACGCACAATGAATAATAACATCTACATTATCGATGAATAAATCCTCTAAATTATCCTGTAGATTCCAAAATATATTATCACACATTAAATTTTTATTTCTTCCAATATTTATAATATAGTTTTCGTTATTTATAGAATTTATTATATTTTTCCCTATAAATCCTGTTCCCCCGGTTATTAATATTTTCTTAGACATAATTATTAAAAATCCCTTCAAAATATATTCAGATAATTCTAAGTTTATATTATTTGTAATATGCAAACTTAGACTCTCTGTTAATAATATTTTACTACTTACAACTATAGAATATTCCTTAAATCATTTAATATTGATTGAAAACATACACTAACTCATTCTTATATAAAATATGTATAAAAAAATAATCACAAAATACTATCAATAGAATATTATATGTTAAGTTAAGTTAAGTTAAGTTAATAAATATCTTGAATTTAAAAATATAAAACTCATATATTGAGTTTCTCAATAATACAATACAATTACAACCTACCAGCCTTTGTTTATATATTAATAAAGTATAAGGATGTGCTAAAATGACAAGTATTATAATACCATCAACTAAAAGTCTTACAGTAACAAACAAAATTCCTAATGGAAATATTAATGAAAAAAACATAACTGTAGGAAGTGATGGATTATATACTTATTCAAGCTTTTTATTTTTTGATATTTCGAAAGTACCAAGTAATGCTGAAATATCTAATGCAGAACTTGTATTATTTAAAACTGATAATTTCTATAAGGACAACATAAAATGCATTTATATATATCCATTATTTGACTACTTTAGTACTTTCACCACTTACAATAATCTTCCTGAAATTAACCATATTATTCAAGGCAGTCTGCATCCCCTAACATCTAAAATATCAGTTACGGCCAATCTCACGAAGATTGTTTCACTATGGTTTAGGAATTCATTATCCAATAAGGGGATAATTCTGTGTAAAAAAAACAATGATTTTATCACAAGCTTTGGTTCAGCAATATGTAGTGATAAATATCTAACTCCATTTATAAAAGTTGTTTATAGCATTAAGAATACTATTATAATACATGAAAATAGCAACCCTATGAAGGTAATATATTCTCCTTGTCCCTGCAATTGCCCATCTTATCCAAACCCTCCGATACCACCAGCACCACCTGTACCAACAATAAGAAGAGTTGAAGTTACAGGAATAGTAGCTCCTTTTTCAATATATGTAATAATTGTAACTCTATCAGTAACTAGAAGTAATACTGGTCATATTGATAATTATTATGTGACTGATCAATATGATAATTCCACGAGTAGCACTCCACTCGCAATCGACAAATTTTATGATATCGCGGTTATTCCACAAGAAAATCCAGGAGATACTGAAAATATAAGTCTTTCTGGATCTTATAAAGGATAGTTATAATTAGGTACACCCTTATTTAATTATGCATATTATGTACCGAGCAAAAATTTAAACTTTGCTTTAGTACAATGAAATAGCAATGTTTTCAATTAATAATTAATAGAGAAGTACCAGTTTTAGTACTCATAATTATTAACTGAAATTAGGGGGAAATACAATGAAGAATGAAATAAGTCTATGCATGATTGTAAAAAACGAAGAAAATTACTTGCCTAGGTGTCTTGAAAGTATTAAAGATATTGTTGATGAGATAATTATCATTGACACAGGATCTACAGATAGAACTATAGAAATCGCTAAAAGTTATGGTGCTAAAGTTTATTACTTTAAGTGGAATAATAATTTTAGTGAAGCTAGAAATGAATCATTAAAATATGCTACTAAAGACTGGATATTAATATTAGATGCAGATGATGAATTACATGATGACTATAAAGAAAATTTTAAGGTATTGTTAAATACCCAATTAGATGAAGATACACTTTATTTTTTTGAAACATTAAGCTACTATGGAGATATTGTTGATACTAATTGTATCACCGTTAATTTAAACCCAAGAATGTTTAAAAACAAACGTGGAATTCACTATGAGGGGAGAATCCATAATCAGTTAGTATATAAACAAGGCAAATATGATACAATCTGTAGCTCTATAAAAATACACCATTATGGATATTTGAATAAAAGCATAGTCTCTAAAAACAAAAGAGATCGGAATATTACCATCTTAAATGAGCAAATAAAAAAAGACCCCACTAATAAATTTAATTACTTTAATCTAGGTAACGAGTATACATCTTTAGGTGATGTAAAAAAAGCTCTCGAATATTATTATAAAGCTTATGAAAAATTTGATCCTAGTACCGGGTTTAGTTCTATATTACTTTTACGAATAATTATTTCAAATTATAATATACAAGAATACAATGATGCACTAAGCTTTATAGATATTGCATGTGGATATTATCCTGAGTTTACCGACTTGTATTTTTTTAAAGCTCTTGTCTATAAAGATTTAGGCAAACCTACACTTCAAATAAAAGCCCTAAAGAAATGCATTGAACTTGGTGAACCATCCTCTGAATTGAAGTTTTTTCATGGAAGTGGAAGCTTCAAAGCTTATTATGAATTAGGTAATAGCTATATGGACCTTAATGATTATGATGCTGCATATGATTATTATATTGAAGCTACAAAATCAAACCCTAATTTCATAGACCCTTTCTATTGCATTTGTCATATATTAAAGAAAAAACACACATCTCTTGATGAATTTAAGTCCATTATGGAAAGTCTGTTTTTAGATTTTCCGACTTCTTATACTCTTATTGCAGATATATTCTATAATGAAGGATTCTATAAAATATCATTAGAGTATATTGAAAAATGCGCAAAATCAGGAATTGTTACTGAAAATCTTACAATGTTAAAAGCTAAATGTTTTATTAGAACTAATGCCTTTGATGAATGCATTAATATAGATACTATAGATGAAACTTCTGCTACTCACGTGCATCTATCAATGTATAAGGCTTTAAGTAGCATATTAAACAAAAACTATGATCTTGCATCATCCACAGTAGGTAGTTTTAAAGAAAACATTTTATCCGAATACAATAAAAAGCTACTGAATGTATATTCTGAGTTAGTAAAATTATTCACAAATGAACCAACCACTATGTTATCTGAAGATGAAAATGAAAAAGATTATATTATTATTATACTAGAGATTTGTGAAATACTGCTTATAAACAATAAGTTTGATGAATTAAAGATAGCCGTAAACTTGCTTAATTTAATAAATAATAACTTTGCGCTTCTTTACCTTGGGAAACTTTATAATAATTATGGATATATTGATATCGCTAAAAAGGAAATAATACGTTCCATAAAGGAATTTGATATATATGATTCAGTTGGACTAGATATACTAAAAAAATAGATTTGATAAAAATTGTGAGGTACACTTCTGTACCCCACTTTTTTCTATCTCATATAGATTAATATTATAGCTTTTTAATAACAAAACATGGAGTCAATGACCCCATGTTTCTTTATTTTTTAGTCTTTAATTTTTAATTCTAGTAACCAAAGTTTACAACAGTCGCTACGGTTTCATTACCATGCAATTTAGGTGAGATAGCCATACGAACTGTAGTTGAAATTCCTAATGCTGTTGATGTTGCTGTATTATTATAATTCATTTCTCTATAAAAAACTTGTTGAGTTGCAGTTCTTGCCGCATTAGTACCACTAACTGTGAGTGTAACCATAACACGGGCGGTAGACCACCCAGCAACGGTTCCTGTAGTTGCTACGTTATAATTAGTACTAGATGATGGTGTATCAAAATTTGCTGCCAATCAAAACATCTCCCTGGATTTAATTTTTGGGATTTCTCATCCCCCTATAATATATGAAATTATTACTTTATTGTGTCAATAATATATTAAAAGTATCTTAATAACGTATAACACATTCTTCCTGAATAAGAACATTTCTAAAAAAAGAACATATTATATTACAAGAATTAAATGTAATTATAGAACTTTTTATTACCTTTTAAGGGGAGGCGTTATAATGGAGAATTTAAAAATTATCCATGGAACCATGGAAATTGCCAATCAAATGCATACTATTACAAAAGCATTACAAGGATGCAACATAGAAGCAAAATCGGTTAATTACTATCCTAGTTACCTGAATTACAAATCAGATTATAATCTAAATCTATTTTCTATAGACATTAATGAGGCTGACAGATTGAGTAAAGAATTAGCTATAAATTTAATAAATGAAAATAATATCTTTCATTTTCATTTTGGAACAAGTCTTACTTTGGATTATTCTGATTTGCCGATACTAAAAAATTTAAACAAAAAAATATTTATGCAACATTGGGGTTCAGATGTAAGGCTTTATTCTGTAGCATCAAAATACAACCCTTACGTAAAGGTAAAAGCTACAGATGAAAAAGAAATAATAAACAAACTTGAGTTTTTGGGGAAATATATTGATAACTGCATCGTTTCTGATGCTGAATTATATGAGTATGTTAAAAACTTTTATAAAAATGTGTATTTAATAAAACAAGCTATAGATATTAAAGACTATACCATAAAGAGCAAAAAAATTAATCATGAATTATGCATTGTGCATGCTCCTACCTCGCCAGAGATAAAGGGCACTGATTCAGTACTTAAAGTCATAGAAAAATTAAAGGATAAGTATTCTTTTAATTTTAAATTAGTACAGGGAATGTCTCATTCAGAGGCGAGAAAAATATACGAAGAGGCAGATATAATAATCGATCAATTGCGAATCGGATCTTATGGTTTACTCGCCATTGAGGCTATGGCAATGGGTAAGACAGTCATAACCTTTATTAGTGATCCTATGAAGGATAAATACCCAAAGGAATTACCTATTATTTCAGCAAATCCGGATACCTTAAAGGATACTCTTGAATATTTAATTATAAATAAAGATATGCTAGAAAAAGTAGGGGAGTATGGTAGAACTTTTGTAGAAAGGTATCATGATTCAAACCTAATAGCCAAAAATCTCTTAAAGTTATATAAACCTTTAATAATAACAGCTCCAGAAAAATCTTCATAACCGTAACAACGAAAGAGTGATAAACCGCTTATCACTCTTTCTCTTTTCCATTAAAAAATTTCTACTTTACCTTCACCGGCCATAGAATAATTAATAAACCTTTAAAGCTAATATAGCCTTAAGTTCTTCTAGTTTACTATCGAAGTACGGCTCACCTTTATAATACTTCGTAAATATTTCTATTCCACCATCTACACTTAATGGTAGTCTAGTTTGTAGTATCCAACGAACTAATGGAAATGTTATAGCTAATGAAGATAGCTTATGATATTCTATCTCTTGGTCCGTTAATCCATTATTTCTAAAACTATATAGGATATCCAAATAATTTTGCACTGCTACTTCCATAATATTATAGCCATACGCACCTGCCGACCCTGTATCAACTCTATTGATTTGTCCACTTAAAATACAATAGTTTGGATTAAACCTTAAAAGTTCAAGCTGGATAAATATATGGTTAAGACTTGAGTATAAAAACTTTTCTTTATTAAGAATTTTCTTGTAGGCATCATTATTTATAACCATGCCAGAAATCCATCCTCCAGTTCCTGAATCTGTTTGATAATTGCTCATGCCTATTCCACGAACTGTAATTAATGGGTGCCATTTCATCGATAAATACATTAAGTCACAATCCCTATTTGAGTTTATCATATTAATTATTGTGTTATAAACACCCTCATTAAAATAATCATCATCACCATGAAGATTAATATACTCCCCTTTTGATAGTTCTAATACTTTTTGTATATTTTTTGATACACCTATATTAGTATCATTTTTATAATATACTAATGTTTCATAGTTTTTTCTTAATTCTTCAATGACTGTAGATGTATTATCTACCGAATTATTATCGCATACTAAAACCTCAAATCTAGAATCATTACCAACCTGCGAGTATATATTTTCAATACATTTTCTTAAAAATTCAGCTCTATTATAAGTAGGAATACCGATAGTTAAAACTGGCCTTACCTTTTCTTTGTTTATCGCATCCTCATTTACTTTATCCTCTTCAATATTATTACACATAAATTATTTCTCCTTAAATAGTTAATAATTATATTAATTTTAGTAAACTCTTAATTTCATTTAATTTTTCCTCAAAGTATACTTCATTTGGATAATATTTAATAAAGGCTTCTACTAAACCATCTAAATCTATTTCACTTGCCCGGTTTATTACTTTATAAATACTAGGGAAAATTATTGAGTTTAAGACTTTAATTTTTTCATTTTTTAAAGTTTCTATGTCTAATCCATATTTAGAATAACTCTCTAATATATCAAAATAATTATTTATGGCAGCATCACTCAAATTATATCCACTATAAGGAGCCCCACCTGAATCTATTCTAAAAATATTGCCATGTAAAATACAATATTTTGGATTTATTTTTAACAATTCTAATTGAATATATACCTGATTAATTTCTGTATTTAAAAATTTATCTTTGTCTTCAATTTTTTTATAATCTTCGTTTTTAATTATCATTGAAGTAATAAAATTAATTCCATTTAATTCATTTAAATAGTTATTCATATTTATGCCACAGGTGATATTTAAAGGAACATTTTTCCAAGATGTATACATCACAGAGCAATCCTTATTTTTAAGGATCAAATTGATTATTTCATAAATCATACCAGCGTTAAAGAAATCATCATCACCATGAGGATTTATATACTCTCCTGTTGCTAATTCCAATACCTTTTTAAAGTTTTTTGAAAATCCAACATTTTCGTGTTGCCTATAATAAACAATATTATTATGTGTTTGTTTATATTTTTGAACTATCTCATAAGTATTATCTGTTGAAGCATTATCACTAATTACTATTTCAATAATAGGATCATTGTTAACTTCACTATAAATACTATCTAAGCACTTATCTAAAAAATTACCTCTATTATAAGTAGGAATTGCTATTGATAATAATGCTTTTTTCTCATTATTACTCATAGCTTAATACCCTTTCTTATATTCTTCATAATAAATTCTTCAATGCTTGATGCCATATAATTTATCATGTTTTCATTTATTCCTGGATAGACCCCTAACCAAAATGAATTAGTAGTAATTAAATCTGTATTTGTTAATTTCCCTACAATTCTGTATGATTCCTTATTTCTTTTATATTCTTCAAATAATGGCTGCCTTGTGATATTTCCTGCAAATAGCAATCTTGTTTGGATTCCTTTATCCTCTAAATACTGGAGCAAATCACGTCTATTAATAGATGGATCTTTAATTGTGATTAAAAAACCAAACCAACTAGGCTTTGAATTTTTCTCAGCAACAGGTAATATCAAATACTCATCTAAATGCTTTAATTTGTTTTTAAGAAGTTCCCAGTTTTCTCTTCTTTTATCTATAAATCCAGGTAGTTTTTTAAGCTGCGCGCACCCTATTGATGATTGCATTTCTGTAACTTTTAAATTATATCCCAAATGTGAATAGATATATTTATGATCATATCCAAGAGGCATATCTCCATACTTTATATCGAACCTTTTTGTGCAGGTATTATCACATCCTGATTTACAGTAACAATCTCTACCCCAATCTCTAAAAGATTCTATAATTTTATTTAATATAACATTATTAGTATATACAGCACCCCCTTCTCCCATAGTAATATGGTGTGGAGGATAAAAGCTTGAAGTTCCTATATCTCCAATTGTACCTGTATATTTAAGTTCCCCTTTAAATTCATATTGTGAACCAAGAGCATCACAATTATCTTCTATTAACCATAAATTATTTTTATCACAAAATTCCTTTACTCTTTCTAAATTAAAAGGGTTGCCAAGTGTATGAGCTATCATAACAGCTTTGGTTTTATCTGATAAGGCATCATCTAATAAATTAACGTCAATATTATAAGTTGGAAGTGTTATATCTACAAATACTGGCACTGCTCCATATTGAAGTATTGGGGCTATCGTAGTTGGAAAACCTGCTGCTACTGTTATAACTTCATCACCCTTTTTTATTCTCCTCTCCTTTAATTTAGGCGAGGTTAGTGCCATAAATGCAAGAAGATTGGCAGATGACCCTGAATTTGTTAATGAGCAGTATTTAACCCCTAGAAACTGGGCAAACTCTTTTTCAAACTTGTCACAGAATCGACCTGTAGTAAGCCAAAAATCAAGTGTTGCTTCCGTGAGATTTATCATCTCATCTTCATCAAAATATCTTCCACCATAGTTTATTTTATTACCTTCTGTCCAATCTTCCTTATTTTTAAAAACCTCATCATAATATTCTCTAACATTTTCTAATATATTTAGTCTTAACAAACTCTCTTTGTCTGGCAATTATATCCCCCCATATGGTAAATTGTTATACTTAAAATTTATTTTTTCTTACTCACTTGCTTCTGGAATATGTGTTTCATCACCTATCCAAAAATCTGTAATACCAGAAGCATTTTCTTTTAAATACACAGGTTGTTTTATTTTTATTTTAATATTCTCTGTTCTTTGTTGATGTACTAAAAAGATGTTAAATAACCGCTCTCCTAAATAAGCAAAATCCTTAACATTGCAATCAATAACTAACCTCTTCTTAAGTTCATCAAAAATATCCATTATCCAAGTCATATATCTATTAAATAAATCTCCTCGCATAATAAATAAATTAATATAATACGTTTCAGTGCTTAAAAGTGCCGTAAAACAATCTATTTCGTAACTTGGATACTTTTCATTAATAATTTCTAAAGCTGTATTTAGATATGAACTTTTATGCCACCGCTTATATTGACTCCACATATTCCCAAGACCGAACATTCTAAAATTTAATGACGTAGGAACTAATACATCACAATCTTCTAGAATATTTTCTAACTCATCTTTATTCCAACCATATTTATCAATAACCTCATTAAAATTATTAGTACCAGTCACATTGTCCTTAAATGATATATATCTTCTAAATTGAAAAAAACCCACATACTTTGGTATTTTTCTGTTTTTCCATACCCAATAATAAGTTGAAAACTCAGCATATAAAGAATTTTCACTAGCAATATTATCTCCTTCGTCTGAGCATAATATATTATAATCGTTTGATACAATTTCTCTTTTAGTATAAATAGGCGTAAATATTTTAGATTCTACCATTTTATAAGGTTTGTGACTAATAACATATATATCTACAACTTCATCTATATTCATGATTGAACCACCCTTTGATTATAATTTTTATAAAATAAGACTTTTTACAAAATGTAATTTTCAATAAATATCAGTCTATTTTCATCAAAACCATTCATAGTGTTTACTATACCGCAGTCATGAGTACACCAAGGCACAATTTGTTTTGGTACAACTACTTTATACCCTAACTTTTTAAACTCAAAACATTGTGATAAATCGTAAAAATGCCAACTCTTAAATATATCTTCCCTCCAAGGAATATCATATTGGGTTATCATTATTAATCCATCAATACCATCTACCTCATTAAATTCTGATTCAACCTCATTAAACTTAAGCAATCCCATAACTCCTGTATGGCTATCATAAACCTTTCCCACTAGCTGCGGACTTTCCCACCATATTCCGTTTTCAGGTATGGTTTTAGCTCCACAAACTCCAATAACACCAATACTTTCTAAATTAAATATCTTCAATATGTCATTTATGAAATTAGTATTTATAATAAATACGTCTTGATGCAGATATACTTTATATTTAGAATCAGAACTATTCATGCAATTGTTATAAGCTTTAGTTAAGTACAAAGCATTTCTTATGGGAATTATCTCAATTTCAAAATCCTTAGGTACTATTAAATTTTTTATATGAGATTCACACTTGCTAAAAATTAATTCATCATTGACCGCTATTATAAAACTCACCTTTTTATCATTAATCATCTAGTCCTCCTATTTCACCTATAACCTAATTTGAGGAGAAAAATATTATGGCTTATATATATCAATTATCATATTTTCTTTAAGTTCCTCTCTGCTAATTAGTGGTTCTTGATCTTCTATTGGCCTTCCCATTCCAAGTTTAGGAATTACATAAGTTATATCTTTAAGTTCCACATCAATAATGTAACTCTCATCATCATTTAACTTTTCCTTTAACTCATTAATTTGATTTTGCTCACTTATTTTCAGAGATTTTATTCCATAAGCCTCACTTATCTTTATAAAATCTGGAACAGAATATCCATCAATAGTCCCATAATAATTTGATTCAAAATACATTTCTTGAAAATGCCTAATCATCCCCAATGAGTGGTTATTCATAATAATAATCTTTATAGGTATCTTTTCCCTTGATATGGTTTGTAGCTCTTGAATATTCATTTGAATACCACCATCACCAGTTATCACAACTATTTTACTATTAGGTCTTGCATAAAAAGCTCCTATAGCTGACGGAACACCAAATCCCATTGGTCCCATTCCACCCGCATTTAACAATCTTTGATCCTTACTAAGTTTCAAAGATTGAGATGCCCATATTTGATTTTGACCAATATCTAAACATATTATAGAATTTGGATGGAGCATTTCACTTATTGTGTTCATAAATTCATTAGGATTTATATCCTTATAATTCTCATATGATGGGTACTTTGCTTTATAACTGTTTATTTTATCTATCCAAGAACTAAAATTAAATTTACAAAAGGAATTTACTAAATCTTTATTTAACTTATCTATAAACAAATTTAAATCACATTCTATACTTAAATATTCTTTAACCTTAATATTAAGTTCGCTTTTATCTATATCTACATGAACTATTTTAGCTTCCCTTGCAAAACTATCAGTTATAGAGCTTGTTTGCCTAGTCGTTAATCTCGAACCTAAAACTATTAATAGATCACAATTTGCAACTGCTAAATTCGAATATCTATTCCCATAAGATCCCATATAACCAACGAAACATTTATGCTCGTGGTTTACACAGTCTATTCCCATTAAAGTGCAAACTACAGGTATCCCAGTAATATCTATAAATTCTTCTAATTTTTTCTCTGCCTTTGAAAGCCTAATGCCTCCACCCACAAGTATCACAGGCCTTTTACTGTTTTTTATTAAATTTATTAAGTCATTAACATCTTTTACTTTAACGTTCTCAATTATTTTTGATTTATATTCTTCTGATTCATAAAACCCTATTAACTCATCCGGATTAATTTCTGCCCTTTGAACATCCATAGGCATATCTAATAAAACAGGTCCTGGTCTACCTGATTTAGCTATATAAAATGCTTTCTCTAGATAATACTTTATTTTTTCTGGCTTTGTAACCATAACTGAATACTTGGTTATAGGTTTTATTATGCTTACTATGTCAGTTTCTTGAAATCCTTCTTGCCTTATTTCTTTTGACCGTTTATATTCATAGGTATTAACCTGACCAGTTAAATACAAACATGGAATAGAATCGAAAAATGCGCTTCCTATACCTGTTATTAGATTTGTGGCGCCTGGTCCACTAGTAGCAGTACATACTCCAATATTTCCACTAACCCTAGAATACCCTTCTGCTGCAAAAGCTGAAGCTTGTTCATGATAATTAGATATGAATTTAATTCCATCTGCTTCATATATTGAATCAACAAAATGAGTTATAGCGCCACCTTGATAACCAAATATTGTTGTAACTCCATGAACCTTTAAAAACTCTACAATATAATCTGATACCTTCATATTTTTTACCACCTACCTATAAAATTGTAAATTATCCTTAAACCAATTTATTGTTTTATTAAGCCCCACACTTATTTCTACTTTTGGTTCCCACTTTAATTTTTCATAAGCATTTTTATTATTACTAACCCACATGAGTGGCTCATATTGCCTACTTAAATCATTTTTCCAAGTTACATTTGAATCATTTGAAATTAATTTTAGTATATTACTTACAATTTCTTGCGTTGTATATTGAATTCCACTCCCTATATTAAATATTTCTCCATTAGAATTTACGAGTCTACTTGCAGATAAATAGGCTTCAACTACATCATCTATAAATACAAAATCTCTCTTAGAATCCTTTTGTGACAATTTAATTTCTTTCCCACGAAGGCAAGATGTAATAACTGTAGGTATTAATCTTGTTTTAGCATCATAATATCCATAAGGTGAGAATAATCTAAGCGTAACTAGAGGCACTTTATTGGTCTTTGCATATGTGCTACATAAAATAGTCCCAGCCGCCTTACTTGCCCCATAAATGTTATTAGGTGTAACTCTCATCTCTTCAGACATCGGTTCAAATTTTTCTCCATACTCTGATGAACTACTAGTATTAACAAACATTTCTATACCTTTTTTAGAAAATTCTCTAAATAAGTTAAAGGTTCCAATAACATTTGTATTTATGATATCTTCTACTTTATTTTGATAATGATATCCCCCATAGGTTGCTAAATGATACACTTGGTCTATATTTATATCACTAGATAATTTAGATATTTTTTCACTATGAAGCAAATCTACATTATGAATTTCTACCTCATTTACTATGTCACTAATTCTCCATAGGTTTGTGCTATCTCTTGCCAATATATGAATTTTATAGTTTTCATTGATCAATCTTCTAACTAGGCAAGACCCTACAAATCCACTAGCCCCTGTAATCAATACACTCTTTTCCATATCAGATTACCCCTTTGGATGTTTTATCGCAGTAACTTTCTATTTGATTAACACATAAATTAAGCATGTCTCCACCCTTAAAATTTTTATACCAGTCTACAGTTAGTTTTATTGCTTCATTTATATTTAATTTGGGCGACCATTTTAAATAAGTTTTTGACTTTGTACAATCCAATTTTAATAGATTCGCCTCATGAGGTGAATTTTCACTTGAAACATCTAAGCATTTTCCGCTTCCCCATTCTTTTATTATTGTATCTACAATTTCCCCCACAGGGACTATAGAATCATCATTTGGTCCAAAATTCCAACCACTGCAGTAACTGACACCATCCTCATACATAAGAGATGCAAGTAGTAGATATCCACTTAATGGCTCGAGTACATGTTGCCAAGGCCTAATTGCGTTTGGATTTCTCATTTCAATATCCCTGTTTTCTTCTAGAGCCTTTATGCAATCTGGAATTATTCTGTCTTTTGACCAGTCCCCACCCCCTATAACATTTCCTGCACGAGCCGTTGCTATAGATTTACCGTGTAATTTATAATCTTTAGGATTAATAAATGAGTTTCTATAGGAATCTATAAGAATTTCAGCACAACCCTTGCTAGAACTATAAAGGTCATATCCACCCATTGGGTCATCTTCTCTATATCCCCAAATCTGTTCTATATTTTTATAACACTTATCTGTAGTTATCATAATAGAAACCTTAACTGACCCTGAATTTCTAACACATTCAAGAACATTTAATGTCCCCATTACATTTGTCTCATAGGTTTCTTTAGGATTTGTATAAGATTGTTTTACTAGTGCCTGGGCTGCTAAATGGAAAACAATTTCTGGCTTATATTCCGTAAATGCTTCCTGTAGCCGTGCACTATCTCTTATATCTCCTCTTATATCAATAATTTTATTTTCTACCTTACTAACAACAAAATTATCATCTCGTGTATATGGATCAAGTCCATATCCTATAACTTTAGCTCCTAGCATAACTAGCCAAATTGAAAGCCATGAGCCTTTAAACCCAGTATGTCCAGTAATTAGAACTCTCTTGCCCTTATAAAAGTTATTAAACAAATCTACACCTTTGAAATCCATAAGTGTTCTCCTTTGTCCCATAACTTATTTACTGTTTGAACATCTTTGATAGTATCTATAGCAACCCAAAATCCATTATGCTCATAAACAGCAAGCTGTTTATCTTTTGCAAGATTTTTTATAGGTTCTTGTTCAAAAAAGCAGTCTTCATCTGGTAAATAGTCAAACACCTTTTTATTTAATACCATAAATCCACCGTTTACCCTATCCTTTAAAATAGGTTTTTCTTTAAATGCCTTAAGAATTCCATCTTCAACCTCCATAACTCCAAAAGGCGAAATAGGATTTACTCCTGTAAGGGTACCGATTCTACCCCTTTCTCTATGAAATTTTAGAAGTTCTAATATATTTACATCACTTAAACCATCTCCATAAGTAAACATAAATTCCTCATCGTCTATATATTTTTCAACTTGTTTAAGCCTTCCACCAGTAAGTGTTTCACTACCTGTGTCAACAATAGTAATATTCCACTTTTCCTCTTCCTTTGTGTGATATTCTAATTTTCGATCACCATCTAAATGCATAGTAAAATCATTATTTCTCCAGTACATATCCATAAAATATTGCTTTATCATTTCTCCTTTGTACCCAACACATAAGACAAAATCATTAAATCCATAGCTTGAATATATTTTCATTATGTGCCAAAGGATAGGTTTACCACCAATCTCAACTAGAGGCTTAGGCCGATATTCCGTTTCTTCGCGCATACGTGTTCCTTTACCACCACAAAGTATTACTACTTTCATTAAATTTCACCACCATAATTAATTATGAAAATTTTGTTTAATATATACTCTATACTTTATGTTTAATACAAATAGGAAGTGCATACTTGTGAAGAAATTTTTATAAATGTTTATATTAATGATACAATTTGAAATAACAAATTCACAAAAATAATATATTTTATTGTTTTGTTGTAATTGTAATATATTGTTTTCTCACATTAATATACTATTAAAGATAAATATTTCAGGAGGCAAAATATGAAAGGTATTGTTTTAGCGGGAGGATCTGGAACACGTCTTTACCCAATAACAAAATCAATATCAAAACAAATATTACCTATATATGATAAACCTATGATATATTACCCACTATCAGTATTAATGCTTGCCGGTATAAAGGATATTTTAATTATATCAACCCCTAGAGATATCACTTCTTTTGAAGAGTTACTTGGTGATGGTAGCTTTTTAGGAATTAATCTACAATACGCAGTTCAGCAGTATCCTAGGGGTCTAGCAGATGCATTTATAATTGGAGAACACTTTATTGGAGATGATAGGGTAGCTTTAATACTTGGGGACAATATATTCCATGGTTATGGTTTTACTAAGAGGCTTAAAGCCGCTGCAAATAGAAAAGAAGGAGCCACTATTTTTGGATACCATGTAAGTAATCCAAAAGATTTTGGAGTAGTTGAATTCGATGAAAACAACAATATAATATCAATAGAGGAAAAGCCAGAAAATCCAAAATCAAATTACGCAGTTTGTGGTCTATACTTTTATGATAATGATGTAATAGAAATTGCTAAAGATGTTAAACCCTCTGATAGAGGTGAACTAGAAATCACATCAGTGAATAACGAATATCTAAAAAGAAAAAATTTAAAAGTAGAATTAATGGGTAGAGGAATGGCATGGCTTGATACAGGAACTTATAGAGGACTTTTAGATGCTGCCAATTTTGTAGAAGCACTGCAATCAAGGCAAGGACTATATGTAGCTTGCATAGAAGAAATAGCTTATATTAATGGTTTTATAAATAGGGATCAACTATTAAAATTATCTGAACCACTAATAAAAACACAATACGGCAAATATTTACTAAATATAGCGTATGATGATAATGAAACAAATATATAATATGTTACTACTATAAAAACGAGTACTGGAGGATTTTATATAACTTAGAGTTATATAAAAAGGTGCTGTATATCATTTAGACATCCATTTATCCTACAACATTAGTATTCAAAAGCTGAAATTAAATTGTTGAAAATATATCTGTTAGAATATCATTCTAAAAAATAATATCACCTCTAATAATTGCTCCATAAGTGTAATTGGTATATGTACTTAACTCTTGTTAAGTATAAAATCCCTTTTCGTTAATAGAAAAATATCCCAACAAAAGTTGGGATATTCTTTATTTCGTGCTTGTAGTCACTCTGAATAATTTGCTTGATTTATATAATCCTAGTACTTAATCCATAATGACCAGCCCCTGTTTATTTGTCTTATTAGATTATATTTAGTGCCCTAGTAATTGCCACAGATGGGGATACAATACCAGTTCCAGAAACTGTGACCTCAATACTATAAGTGTGAGATAAAGCATCTATCACTGTATCAACCCATGTCAAATTTGGAATCTCTCCCGAAATACGTGTTGCAGCACTAGCAAAATCTTTATCTTTTTCAATTGTCACAGAAGCAATAGACGTTCCATCCTTTAACAGACTATATAAAATTGTATACTGAGAAGTAGCACTAACTGTAGTAGTTATCTCAACTTCTGCCATAGAATCTATTTTTAATAATTTACCAGCAGTACTGGTTATTGACGTAGAAAGAATAGTAACAGGAGTTCCTGTTGGAAGATTTACGGAGGTACCATTTGTCTGTGTAAATCCAATTGTTCCTCCGGTTGCTCCGGTTACTCCTGTTGCTCCTGTAACACCGGTAGCTCCAGTGGCTCCAGTATCTCCGGTTGCACCAGTAATTCCAGTATCACCTGTAACCCCAGTTGCTCCGGTATCTCCAGTAACACCCGTTGCTCCAGTTACTCCAGTTACTCCTGTAACTCCGGTTTCTCCGGTTGCTCCAGTGGCTCCGGTATCTCCTGTTACACCCGTTGCTCCGGTTTCTCCGGTTGCTCCTGTATCTCCCGTTACACCAGTAGCTCCGGTATCTCCAGTTACTCCAGTTACTCCGGTATCTCCAGTTACTCCAGTTACTCCAGTTACTCCAGTTACTCCAGTTACTCCGGTATCTCCAGTTACTCCAGTTACTCCGGTATCTCCAGTTACTCCTGTAACTCCGGTTACTCCGGTTACTCCAGTTGCTCCGGTATCTCCTGTTACACCCGTTGCTCCGGTTTCTCCGGTTGCTCCTGTATCTCCCGTTACACCAGTAGCTCCTGTATCACCAGTTACTCCAGTTGCTCCGGTATCTCCAGTAACCCCAGTGGCTCCAGTATCACCTGTAACCCCAGTAGCTCCGATTTCTCCGGTTGCTCCTGTATCTCCCGTTACACCAGTAGCTCCAGTATCTCCGGTTGCACCAGTAATTCCAGTAGCTCCAGTAGCTCCAGTAGCTCCAGTGTCTCCGGTTACTCCAGTGGCTCCGGTATCTCCTGTTACACCCGTTGCTCCGGTTTCTCCGGTTGCTCCTGTGTCTCCAGTTACCCCAGTTGCTCCGGTAACTCCAGTATTACCCGTTGCTCCAGTATCACCAGTTACTCCAGTAGCTCCTGTTACTCCGGTCTCACCAGTAATTCCAGTTGCTCCTGTAACCCCAGTTGCTCCGGTTTCTCCAGTAGCTCCAGTCTCACCTGTTGCTCCTGTAACTCCGGTATCTCCTGTTACACCTGTAACCCCAGTCTCACCCGTTGCTCCAGTAACCCCAGTTGCACCAGTATCTCCGGTTGCACCAGTAATTCCAGTTGCTCCGGTATCTCCAGTAACCCCAGTTACTCCAGTTACTCCAGTTGCACCTGTTACTCCAGTGGCTCCGGTATCTCCGGTTGCACCAGTAACTCCAGTCTCACCAGTAACTCCAGTCTCACCTGTTGCTCCTGTAACTCCGGTATCTCCTGTTACACCTGTAACCCCAGTCTCACCCGTTGCTCCAGTTACTCCAGTATCACCTATTGCTCCTGTAACTCCGGTATCTCCCGTTACACCAGTAACCCCAGTTGCCCCGGTATCTCCTGTTACACCCGTTGCTCCAGTAACCCCAGTTGCACCAGTATCTCCTGTAGCTCCAGTCTCACCCGTTGCTCCAGCGGCCCCAGTAACTCCAGTATCACCTGTTACTCCAGTTACTCCAGTTGCCCCAGTTTCACCAGTGGCTCCAGTAATTCCAGTTGCTCCTGTTACACCAGTAGCTCCAGTGTCTCCAATTACTCCGGTTGCCCCGGTTGCCCCAGTAGCTCCAGTTACACCAGTAACTCCGGTATCTCCTGTTACACCTGTAACCCCAGTCTCACCCGTTGCTCCAGTTACACCAGTATCTCCTGTTACTCCAGTTGCACCGGTTTCTCCGGTTGCTCCAGTATCTCCTGTAACCCCAGTCTCACCAGTAACCCCAGTTGCACCAGTATCTCCTGTTGCTCCAGTGGCTCCGGTATCACCTGTAACTCCAGTAGCTCCTGTTTCACCAGTTACACCGGTAGCTCCAGTAATTCCAGTTACTCCAGTAACTCCGGTATCTCCCGTTACTCCCGTTGCACCAGTAGCTCCAGTTGCACCTGTAACTCCAGTTACTCCAGTATCTCCAGTGGCTCCTGTTTCACCCGTTACTCCAGTATCTCCCGTTGCTCCAGTGGCTCCTGTTACTCCAGTTACTCCGATATCACCTGTAACTCCAGTAGCTCCTGTTTCACCAGTTACACCGGTAGCTCCAGTAATTCCAGTTACTCCAGTAACTCCGGTATCACCCGTTGCTCCAGTTGCTCCAGTAGCTCCAGTTACTCCAGTTACTCCAGTAGCACCAGTATCTCCCGTTACTCCAGTAACTCCGGTATCTCCCGTTACTCCGGTTGCCCCAGTAACTCCAGTTGCTCCAGTTGCTCCTGTTGCTCCTGTATCTCCCGTTACACCAGTAGCTCCGGTATCTCCAGTTGCCCCAGTATCTCCAGTGGCTCCTGTTTCACCCGTTACTCCAGTAGCTCCTGTTACTCCGGTAGCTCCTGTTACACCCGTTGTACCGGTTTCTCCGGTTGCCCCAGTTACACCAGTTACACCAGTAATTCCAGTAGCTCCTGTTACTCCAGTAGCTCCAGTTGCTCCGGTATCTCCCGTTACACCAGTAACTCCAGTAACCCCAGTTGCACCAGTATCTCCTGTTACACCAGTAATTCCAGTGGCTCCAGTTACTCCTGTTTCACCCGTTACTCCAGTAACCCCTGTTTCACCAGTGGCTCCAGTTACTCCGATATCTCCAGTTACTCCAGTTGCTCCGGTATCTCCTGTTACACCCGTTGTACCGGTTTCTCCGGTTGCCCCAGTTACACCAGTAATTCCAGTAGCTCCTGTTATCAGTTACCCAGTAGCACCGATCTCCGTTCCCAGTAACCCGGTATCCCGTTACTCCGGGTTGCCCAGTAACTCAGTTGCTCCAGTTGCTCCTGTTGCTCCTGTATCTCCCGTTACACCAGTAGCTCCGGTATCTCCAGTTGCCCCAGTATCTCCAGTGGCTCCTGTTTCACCCGTTACTCCAGTAGCTCCTGTTACTCCGGTAGCTCCTGTTACACCGTTGTACCGGTTTCTCCGGTTGCCCCAGTTACACCAGTTACACCAGTAATTCCAGTAGCTCCTGTTACTCCAGTAGCTCCAGTTGCTCGGTATCTCCCGTTACACCAGTAACTCCAGTAACCCCAGTTGCACCAGTATCTCCTGTTACACCAGTAATTCCAGTGGCTCCAGTTACTCCTGTTTCACCCGTTACTCCAGTAACCCCTGTTTCACCAGTGGCTCCAGTTACCCGATATCTCCAGTTACTCCAGTTGCTCCGGTATCTCCTGTTACACCTGTGTACCGGTTTCTCCGGTTGCCCCAGTTACACCAGTAATTCCAGTAGCTCCTGTTACTCCAGTAGCTCCAGTAACCCTGCTTCACCAGTGGCTCCGTATCTCCGTTGCTCCAGTGGCTCCTGTTACTCCAGTTACTCCGGTATCTCCAGTCTCACCTGTTGCACCAGTAATTCCTGTTGCTCCTGTAACTCCGGTATCTCCAGTTACTCCTGTAACTCCGGTTTCTCCGGTTACCCCAGTTGCTCCGGTTTCTCCTGTTACACCCGTTGTACCGGTTTCTCCGGTTGCCCCAGTTACTCCAGTTGCTCCAGTTGCTCCTGTTGCTCCAGTATCACCAGTTACTCCAGGTGCTCCAGTATCTCCAGTAACACCCGTTGCTCCGGTTTCTCCGGTTGCTCCGGTATCTCCAGTAACTCCGGTTTCACCAGTTGCCCCAGTAGCTCCGGTATCACCAGTTACTCCAGTTACTCCAGTTACTCCAGTAGCTCCAGTTACTCCAGTGGCTCCTGTTTCACCCGTTACTCCTGTTGCTCCAGTAGCTCCAGTAACCCCTGTTTCACCAGTGGCTCCAGTATCTCCCGTTGCTCCAGTGGCTCCTGTTACTCCAGTTACTCCGGTATCACCTGTAACTCCAGTAGCTCCAGTAGCTCCAGTTGCTCCGGTATCTCCCGTTACACCAGTAACTCCAGTAACCCCAGTTGCACCAGTAATTCCAGTAGCTCCAGTTACTCCAGTGGCTCCTGTTTCACCAGTGGCTCCAGTATCTCCCGTTGCTCCAGTGGCTCCTGTTACTCCAGTTACTCCGGTATCACCTGTGACTCAGTTACTCCAGTAACTCCAGTAACTCCTGTTACTCCAGTAACCCCTGTTTCACCAGTGGCTCCAGTATCTCCTGTTGCTCCAGTGGCTCCTGTGACTCCAGTAGCTCCAGTTGCTCCGGTATCTCCCGTTACACCAGTAACTCCAGTCTCACCCGTTGCTCCAGTATCACCTGTAACCCCAGTATCTCCAGTAACCCCAGTGGCTCCAGTTACTCCAGTTGCTCCGGTATCTCCCGTTACACCAGTAACTCCAGTCTCACCCGTTGCTCCAGTATCACCTGTAACCCCAGTATCTCCAGTAACCCCAGTGGCTCCAGTCTCACCTGTTGCACCAGTAATTCCAGTAGCTCCAGTTGTTCCAGTAACTCCTGTAACTCCTGTTACACCCGTTACTCCTGTTACTCCAGTTACTCCGGTTACTCCGGTTGCCCCAGTATCTCCAGTTGTTCCAGTATCTCCAGTTGTTCCAGTAACTCCAGTTTCCCCAGTAGCACCAGTATCTCCCGTTACTCCCGTTACTCCCGTTGCACCAGTAGCTCCAGTAGCTCCTGTTACTCCTGTTGCTCCCGTTGCTCCGGTATCTCCTGTTACTCCAGTATCACCAGTTGTTCCAGTAACTCCCGTTACACCAGTAACTCCGGTAGCTCCAGTAATTCCAGTGTCTCCAGTTTCTCCTGTTTCACCCGTTACTCCAGTTACACCAGTATCTCCTGTTACTCCTGTTACTCCAGTTACTCCGGTTGCCCCAGTATCTCCAGTTGTTCCAGTAACTCCAGTTACACCAGTTGCACCAGTGTCTCCTGTAACTCCGGTTACACCAGTTTCTCCTGTTACTCCTGTTACACCAGTTTCTCCTGTTACTCCTGTTACACCCGTTACTCCTGTTACTCCGGTTGCTCCTGTGTCTCCCGTTGCTCCGGTAGCTCCAGTAATTCCAGTTACTCCAGTATCTCCAGTTGCACCTGTAACTCCAGTTGTTCCAGTATCTCCGGTTGCTCCTGTTTCACCCGTTACTCCGGTTGCTCCTGTTACTCCAGTATCACCAGTTGCACCAGTGGCTCCTGTTACACCGGTAGCTCCAGTATTTCCAGTAATTCCAGTAACTCCAGTTACTCCGGTATCACCTGTAACTCCAGTTACTCCAGTTACTCCGGTTGCCCCAGTATCTCCAGTTGCACCAGTATTTCCTGTTATTCCAGTTACACCAGTAGCTCCCGTTGGTCCAGTGACTCCTGTTGCTCCTGTAAATCCTGTTATACTTCCTATTTCTTCAGGTATCTCCCCTAACACTAAATTTGCTTTAATAGATACCAAAGTAGAATAGAATACACTACTAGAAGTTGTATTGATTAACCTCAATGCTATTGGTGCAGAATCAACTTGTATAATAGCAAAACCAACAACCTCACCTTGTTTAATAGGTGAATTTCCAATTAGATTATCTCCTTGAGATGTTTGAATTGAAAAAGTTACATTACTTGTCCCTATAGATGACTGAGTTGCCACCCACCAGTTAATAAAATACCTTCCCGCTTTATTTATTACTATTTCACCAGTTACTGAGTTATAAACTACAGCTCCATAACTATTTACTATCGTGTCAAATATTACATTAGAATTAATATTTACTGTTCCAGCTAATTGTCTTTGAATTTGAAGTCCTATCGTGTCCAAATTATTTCCTCCTTAATTACAATAGCTTTAATGTTATTGCCGTATCATAGTATGCTGTTGAATAATAATATGCTATTGGTATTTCATACATATATATTATTCAATTTAAAAAACTAGAAATATACTAATGGGATTTAACAATGAAACTTACATATTAATAAAAAGGTACCAGTTTACATATGCTATACCTCTTCTTAATTTTTAATCTCATTCATAATATTATCTAAGCACGATTTAATTAACTCTGTTAACAGGTGATGGTAAATGCCCCTCTTTAAATAATTTACTTAACCTCAATAATTGATACAGAACCATCTGCTGGATTACCTGTTGTCAAGCTGTTATTAATGAAATTAAATGTAACCACGACTGGGGTAATACTTACTAAGAATAATCCAGATACACTTACGTAAGCATCTAACGCCCCTGTTAATGATTTACCAGAGAAATTACCATTAAATACTCCATTTAGTCTTTGTGTAAGGATGATGGTTCCTGCTATGAACTAGTTACTCTTAAAGCATATGAAACAAAATAAACATGATCTATTGCTAATATAAATGTCGTGTTTATTGGTGCGAAAGTATCGGTGCCATTAATAAATGATGGTACATACTGAGTGGACGTCCCACTTACTATAGATCGTGAACTAACAATAAATAGTGCATTTTGTGCTGTTACTCCGTTATACTTCCTACCTCTTCCGTAATCTCGCCTAACACTAAATTTTCCTTTACTGTTACTAACGTAGAGTAAAAAATATTGTTAGAAATTGTATTGATTAACCTTAATGCTATCGGCACAGAATAAGCTTGTATAATAGCAAAACCAACAACCTCGTCTTGTTTAATAGGTGGATTTCCTAAACTGTTCCAGATAATTGCCTTTGAATTTGAAGCCCTATCGTGTCCAAATTATTTCCTCATTATTTACAATAATTTTAGTATTATTACTTACTTATAATATGACGTTAAATTATAATGTGCTATTAGCTAATTCACACATTTTTAATTCATTACTTTTTTAATTAAATGTATATTAGATAGCATTAGCAATAAAACTTACATAATAATTGAAAAGCCCTAGACGAATATATACTCATTCATTTAGGGCCCAAAATTAAAATGTTACATTAATAATTGTTAAATCAGCTTTAATTGGAGTTGCACCAAACCCTATTGTTCCATCAGTTGCATTTACAAGTTGTAAAGTTACTGGACTTGCGAGAACCTCAATTAATGCATTTCCAGTAATTGGCCCTGTTTGGCTAGGGGTCGAAGCTTGAATATTATCACCTTGTGAAGTAGTAATTGCAAATGTAATTACTATATCTGTTCCACCACCTATACCATCTGTAGATACCCACCAATTAATATAAAATACTCCTGTTTGTGTGATTGTTATCTCACCTGTTATATTGTTATAAGAAATAAATGCTGATAAATCATTTATGACTGTATCAAATACCACAGTGTCACCAGGTGCAATAGATATTATATCTGGATCTTGTAGCTGAACCTGCAGTCCTCTAAGTTGAGTTGTAAAACCAGGAATACCGGCAGTTCCCGTGTCACCTGTTACTCCGGTTACACCAGTTGCTCCGGTAGCTCCTGTTAATCCAGTAACACCTGTTACACCAGTTGCCCCTGTTACTCCTGTTACTCCTGTTGCTCCTGTTACTCCTGTTACTCCTGTTACTCCTGTTACTCCTGTTACTCCTGTTACTCCTGTTACTCCTGTTACTCCTGTTACTCCTGTTACTCCTGTTACTCCTGTTACTCCTGTTACTCCTGTTACTCCTGTTACTCCTGTTACTCCTGTTACTCCTGTTACTCCTGTTGCCCCTGTTGCTCCAGTCGGACATACACCACAGCGACATCTATCACATCTATCACACTCATTACATTTCGAGTCACAATGATGTCTGGAACACTTATTTGAACTATGCTCTCTACAATTACAATCATCAGTAACACGCTCATCAGTGGCGTGCCAATAATAATTCTTTGTACCTTCAATATAATTTCTTTCATTAATCTCATCTTTATACATATTTAACCTCCTAACTGTAAATTTAAATAAACTGCTACTATAGATTATTCAGATAGAAATAGACTGTTACAAATACTCTTATAAATGTATAAAAGACATTAAATTATAGTAACCCTCCGCTATTTTTTCCTAGTACGGTTTTTGCGTGCTAATTAACAGTATCTCTATCGACTATAAATATATAATTATGAATTAAATCTAAATAACTGTAGTTTTATAAAATAGTTTTATTAACTCATATTTATTTTAAAATATACTATTTTAATTATTATTTAAAAATCTAATAATATTATTTATTAGATTTGCATGCAATTGTTTCAAAATATTACTTAATGTTATACCACATAAATTTTATAACATCCAAAGTAAAAACACCTTAATTTTAATATTAGGGTACCCAAAATAATTTACACCCTCGTTTTTCTGTATAAAATAGTTTTACAAAAAAATAAAAAAGCCTAGCAATTACGCTAGGAACCATTTGAGAATAATAGTTATTTATTAACATTCAATATCTCAATGTGATTATATTATACTCCTTCTTCTATGTTCTTTAATTTTCTCTTGATAGCTCGTATAATGTAGTTGTAAGCATTGATAATAAATCAGTCATAGTAACTACGAACTATATAACTAATATCTTATCTAATATTCGTAACTCATAATTTAATTTTAGTTAATCTTATCTTAATTCTGATTATTGTCAATTACCAATATTGGACACTGGAAACCAGTTAATCCACAATGATATAATATCTCCTGAATAGAGAAGATAGATGTTTTCCTCCTGAGAGGTAAGTAATTACCTATACTCGTAAAAAAGCGTATCATTCCATCAGTGAGTTTTCTGTGTTTTAGCTGGTTGGGTTTCCAATTTTGGAACTACCCGTGTCACAAACGAGGTTGCAGCCTCATTGATAGAAGTGGAATCTCTACTCTATCTCACTTTTAAAAAAGGAGATGTTATATATGTCAAAAAACCTAAATAGTCTTGTAGTAGGCATCGATGTTGCTTCTGAATTCTCTTTTGCCTCAATCCTTGCTCCTGATGGTAGTCAGTATAGAAAACCTTTTAAACTCTTTCATACTGCCCTTGGTTTTAACTACTTAATTGAGCAAATAAAAAAAGCATAAAAAGAGAGTTTTCCACAACACCTGTGTTCTTTATGGAGTCCACAGGCGTGTATCATCTAACACTTTTCCACTTTCTTAAGGATAAGAAGTTTGAGACCTTCGTTATTAATCCTCTTGTTACTAATTGTAACAAAAATAAGAACATAAGAAAAGTGAAAAATGATAGAAATGACGCATTATCTATTGCACAACTAGGAAAGTTCCAAGATATCAAAGTTTCATCTGATTCCGATATTGAAATTTTCACATTAAAGTTATTAGTACGCGATTACTATAAACTTATTGATACTAGATCCGGATTTAAAAAGAAACTTAGTAATTCTCTGTACATATCTTTTAGTGGATATAAAAAAGTATTTTCTAACACCTGTGGATTAGTTTCAATTAAAATTTTAAAGAAATATCCTACTCCGCAGGCAGTTATTTCAGCTCAAAACAAATTTATAATAAATGGTTGACTTTAACTAGCTGGTCTAATACATTTAAAATGTTCCATACTAAAATCCTTTGTATTGATTAGTTTAACTTCAATAATATTTGAAACACTTACTGAAGTGTTAGCTACGGACTGACCTTTATCTGAATAAATATATGCAACCGCCGCTAAACCTGCTCCAGTAGGACCAAACCCTTCTTTATTTTTTATTATAAATACAATAAGAAAACGGTCAGTTTTAAACTGACCGCATAAAAATTTTTTTAATAAGGATTAGCAATAATATTTTTGGTTTGGTTTTTGTTAGGATAGTTCTTCAATGACAATAGATGCACTTACGACAGCAGGACCGGAGCCACTTACGCTGTTATTTAATGTGGTATTGCCATTGATATTTCGCAAGGTGAGAATACTTCCTGTTGTTAAGGTTGTAATAACTTGCCCACTATACGTTTGATTACCTGAGCCTGAGCCAAAATTGGAACCTGCAATTAAACTTGCTCCATTAAATAAACCAAATGCAGAAGTTCCCTGCTGTGCGAATACCTCCCAGGTAATAAGATAATCGCCTGTTTGATTTATCGTAATTGGTGCCGTTCCAACTAAATGAGTAACAAAAGAAGCGGGTGTAATATTTCCATTATTATTGAAGCTAACTGGATCATTAGCATTTAGAGTTTGCGCAGTTGTATCATAAATATTAGCATACCCAAAATGTGGACCAGTTGCTCCTGTTGCTCCAGTTACTCCGGTAGCTCCTGTTGCTCCAGTAGCTCCGGTAGCTCCAGTGGCTCCGGTAGCACCCGTTGCTCCAGTATCTCCAGTGGCCCCCGTTACTCCCGTTACTCCTGTTACTCCTGTTACTCCTGTTGCTCCTGTTGCTCCTGTTGCTCCTGTTACTCCTGTTGCTCCTGTTGGACCTGTTGGACACACACAGCAGTGATGCCTATGGCATTTATCACAATCATGTCTATCACATTTGTCACAATCATGTTTATCACACTCGTCACAATCATGTCTATCACACTCGTCACAATCATGTCTGTCGCGCTTGTTTGAACGATGCTCCCTTCTCCTATCATCATCAGATTCACTCTTATCAACAGAGTGCCAATAATTATTCTTTTTACTTCCTATATATTCTATTTTACTTCCATAATACATATTTGTACCTCCTAACAGTTTAATATTATATAAACTACTTCTATATGTTATTCAGATAAAGATATATTGCTACATAAGTGGTATACCTTTATCTAGAAACAAATAACTAATATAAAATATAATATATATAATATGAATAAGATTATCATACTATTTAGTCTTATCGTTTATAAAAACTTATTAAATCATATTCTTAATATCTTAAATAAATTTTAACAACATATATTGTTCTGTTCACTCACACCTTGCATAAAGGTCCATTTCTCATAACCATCAAGCTTATTTTAGACTAAAATAATTTAGTATCCCCTTTAATATGGTTTGCTTAACTTCATTTACAATTTCATTTATAAACTATCTTTTCACTTTTTGTCCTGTAATATTAACCCCCCCAATCATAGTTATGTTTCCCTACGATTGAGGTTCATTTTACAAGTTATTAAAGATCTTGCAATTCTCTTTAAAACATTTTCATTAGATTATATAATTCTTAATAGAATTATATAGTTAAACTATTGTAACACCAGCACTAGCATACCCAGTTACAACATTAACAAGTGACACGCCTGTAGCAGTTGCAGAGAATACCATTAACAATCTTGTTTGCGCAGTAACAGGTATTGCAAGGCCTGTTATAAGTCCATTACTAATCCCGCCCAATCCAACAACTCCTGCAAGAGGTGGAGCTAGTGTTACTACTGCACCTGGAATTGCTGTGAAAAGATTATTTGGTGTAGTAGAACTGTACAATTGTGCAGTAATAGTTACTGTTGATCCTGTTAAATTTAGTGCAAGAACATTGCTATAGTAAGCCGCTATTGATGTTATAGTTCCAGCTCTTGGTGCAGAAAAGGCAAAATTAAAGAGTATACCCGCACCGCCCGTAAGATCTATTACTCCTCCTAATAGTGAAACACCTGCAGCCGAACTTCCAAACCCAACAACTCCACCCGTACTTGCTACTCCAGCTAGAATTGTCGTCATTACAATTGGAATTCCTGATGCAAATGGTATAATAGCACCTACTCCTGTTGCTCCTACAGCTCCAGTTACTCCAGTGGCTCCTGTTGCACCCGTTGCTCCAGTATCTCCTGTTGCACCCGTTGCTCCTGTATTTCCTGTCACTCCCCCTGGTTCTCCTGCTACTCCTGTTGCACCCGTATCACCTGTTGCTCCAGTAACACCAGTAACTCCAGTAACACCAGTAACTCCTGTTATTCCAGGATCACCCGTTGCTCCGGTAACTCCAGTTGCTCCGGTAGCTCCTGTAACTCCTGTAACTCCTGTTGCTCCCGTTACTCCTGTAACTCCTGTTGCTCCCGTTGTTCCTGTTACTCCGGTAGCTCCGGTAGCTCCTGTTACTCCTGTTGCTCCTGTTGCTCCTGTTGCTCCTGTTGCTCCTGTTGCTCCTGTTGGACACACACAGCAGTGATGCCTATGGCATTTATCACAATCATGTCTATCACATTTGTCACAATCATGTTTATCACACTCGTCACAATCATGTCTATCACACTTGTTACAGTCATGTCTGTCGCGCTTGTTTGAACGATGCTCCCTACTCCTATCATCAGATTCACTCTTATCATCAGAGTGCCAATAATTATTCTTTTTGCTTTCTATATAGTCTCTTTTATTTTCATAATACATATTTGTACCTCCTAACAGTTTAATATTATATAAACTGCTTCTATATGTTATTCAGATAAAAGTAAACTGCTACATTTATAGGACAAGTATCTTCAAATAAATAAGTAACACAATTCATAATATATAAAAATAATTAGCAAATACCAATGGGTATTTGCTAATTACCTTATAATATTTTGCTTAATCTAGATCACGCTGATGTTTAAAATATAAATGTAACAAACAATATACCTTCTATAATTATCCTATATGAAGCTAATTATATTTAATACTTTAGTAAATGCTATAAATTTATTAACGGATAAATTTTAGCTACCCTACTAACGTTATAACAATAGATGCATTAGCGTTATCTTGAGTACCACCTGCCAATGTTTGCAGTGTAACTGCCGCCGCACTAGTATGGTTTCTCAAAGTTAGTCTATCACCAGCACCAGCGTTAACAAAGGTACCACCTGGATTTTGTTGAGTACCCGCCCCAGAACCATAGGTGCTACCAATAACAGGAACACCATTTTGAAATATGGTAAACTGGTTTGATTCCACACTTGAAACAGTAAACAATACAGAATAGAAACCCGGAGTAATAATAACAAATTCAGCTGTTCCAACTATATGAGATACTCCTGATAGGATTCCATTACTATCAAAGAGTACATCAGTTTCTAAGGGTACAACTTGAGCACCTTCATTAAATATTTGACCAAATATTCTTGGGAATGTTCCAGTGGCTCCAGTGGCTCCCGTAACTCCCGTTCCATTGGCTCCGGTAGCTCCTGTGGCACCTGCAGCTCCTGTGTTTCCTGGTGCTCCGTTTGGTCCAGTAGCTCCAGTATCACCTATTGCTCCTGTATTACTCGTCGAACCAGTAGCTCCAGTATCACCTATAGGTCCTGTTGCTCCTGTTGGACACACTTTACAACAATTTTTATTACATCTATCACACTCATCACATCTATTACATTTACTAGATTCATCATGTCTATGCCAATAATGATTCCTTTTACCCTCAATATAATCTATTTCATTAATATAATTAAATTCATCCTTATGCATAACTTAACCTCCTAGCAGTATCCTCTTTAAAAGCTGCTACTATATTGTATTCAAACAAATGTATTCAAACAAATGTATACTGCTACAAATGTAAAACAGATATTTAAAATAAATAAATTGAAAGAGGATATAATAGATTTTCTCTAACTATGTCTATATTCAATATTAATATACATTTATAGAAAATTAAGTATATAATAATGCAATTAATTTAACGCAAAAAAGACACTAAGTAAACTTAGTG